>DATKGB010000148.1:0-28722 GCA_035544315.1 Verrucomicrobiia bacterium | reverse complement strand
GGGGGACCACCTATTAGTCTTCGGATTTTTCCAGCCTGTCCTTTGCTTGCCCAGCCCCCCGACAAGCTTGGGTGAGGAACGATCGATTCCTGGGCATAAAGCTCGAGGCGGGGTACGCGAGTAAAAGGAGCTCCCCTATCGTCGACCCCGTCGGCGGCAACGCCGTGCGCCCGATTGCTTTGCATCGCGCCTACCGTACGCTCCCATTGTCGAGGGCAAACGTTGTCCTGAGCCTCCTCGCGACGGTGCTGGTTTGTTGCGCGATGCTGTTCGCGGCCGGCCCGCTGGAACGCGGGATCGTGTCCGTCGTCGCGGGATTCATGGCCTGGACCGGGGTGCAGGTCGGCCTAGGAAGCGATCTCTTCCTGAACGTGCCGCTAAGCTTCGTGCGGATCACGATGCCTAGCCATTCGTGGATCGAACTGCTCGAATGGATGCTGGCGTGCGCGATAGTCGTCGCCGCGATGCAACTGCTGCGCCACGTCGTCGAGGCGCCGCTCCGGTACTTCATCAATTTTAACGCGCTGGTCGTCGGTTCCGAAGCCACCTATATGCTGTTCGCGGGTCATCTCGGTTACTCGATCGACGAATTCTCAGTCCTGATGACGCGCACGATGGTCGCTACGTGGGTATTGATGCCGCTCTTCGTCGGAACGATCGCGCTACTGTTTCCTTTTCGACGGCTTACCGGAGTGGGTTTGATTCTGGGCTGCGCGCTGTACGAAGTCGTGTTGTCCGCGACGCGTTACGCCGCGTTCTTGGGTTTGCTCTCGCACAGCGGCCCAATTATGATGGCCGATTTGTATTTGGTTTTCGGTCCGCTTCTGGATGTCTTGCCGGTCATCGGCATCTACTCCATCGTTCTGGCGCGTCTTTCGTCTCGCATCGGCAACTCGACGTCGGGGAGGTGGGAATGGTTGTAGCCTTCCTCGATATCTGGGTGGCGATCGTCGTCACGATTATGGTGATCTATGCCGCTCGGCATTGGTATTTTACGCTCAATCGCATGCTGATGCGACAGCGCCCGTTCTACCAGGATCTGTATGACGGCGACCTGCCCGCGCTAAGCGTCGTAGTGCCGATGCACAACGAAGGGTCCGTTGCGCGAGCGGTTCTCGACGCGCTCCTGGCCTCGGACTATCCGCACGATCGCCTGGAGATTATTCCGATCGACGACCACTCCCACGACGATACGACTGCCATCCTGATCCAGTACCGCGAACGCGAAACGATCGTCGCGCCGGTTTTCGTCGTGGCCGGCGACCGCGGCAAACCCAACGCCATGAACATCGCGCTGCGGGTAGCGTCCCACGACATCGTCTTGGTCTTCGACGCCGACTATACGCCCGGGCGCGGCTTGTTGCGCGAGCTGGCTATGGGCTTCGTCGACCCCGAAGTCGGCGCGGTGATGGGCCGCGTCGTGCCGCGCAACACGGCCACAAACTTATTGACCCGGCTGCTCTCGCTCGAACGCTCCGGCGGCTACCAAGTCGATCAGCAGGCGCGTTACAACCTCGACCTGATGCCGCAGTACGGCGGCACGGTCGGCGGGTTCCGCCGTTCGCTCGTCAGCCGTTTGGGCGGCTTCGATGTCGACATGCTCGCCGAAGATACCGATTTGACGCTGCGGCTTTTTTTGGAGGGCTGGAAAGTCGTTTACGCCAACCGCGCCGAGTGCTACGAGGAAGTTCCCGAGACGTGGGACGCGCGTTTCACGCAGTTGCGGCGCTGGTCCCGCGGACACAATCGCGCGCTCTACAACAACCTGCTCGCGGTCCTGCAATCCAAGCATCTGCGTTTCGCGCAGAAGGTCGACGGCATCTTGCTGTTGGCCGTCTACATAATTCCACCGATTCTGCTCTCGGGTTTAGCCGCCAACGCGCTGCTCTTCTTTATGGGAGCGCTGCCGATTTGGTCTCCGCTCGCGCTCACCTTCTTCGTCATCTCTTACAATGCGTTCGGAAACTTCGGTCCGGTATACGAAATCGGTGCGGCCGAACTATTGGATGACTCCAATGAGCGCATCCATCTTTTGCCATATCTTTTCTATTTGTTCTTGTTCAATTCGTGGTCGGTGACGTCGGGCGTCTTAGATACCGTCGGCGATCTGATCAAGGACCGATCGCCGTTCTGGGAAAAGACCAAACGCGCGGCCGAGATCGACATCGAAACTTCCGGCGGTCCAAATGTTCCTGCTTAGCATGGCGATCTTCATCACACTGTTCGCGCTGCCGCTGGTAGCGGGATTCTTGGAAATCGTGCACCCAAACGACGACGGGCGCTTGGCCGTGGACAACGACTATATGCGCGATCCGCGTTTCTTCGGCAATTCTTTTCGCGCGAAAATCGCATCGCTGCTCGCGACTGATCAGTCGGTTCCCCGTACCCAATCGTTCCTGGGCCGGACCGACGAACGCGCGCACGTCGCGCGCTGCATCGATGTGACTGCCGATGCCAACGTCGCCGAGGTGCTTCTTGCCCTCGATCGTATCGATATCGCCGATGGTGCGACCGTTATCGACGCTTTCGGAAAAGTCGCCGCTACCGCCGGCCGCAACGTACGTTTACGCACGATCTCGAGCGACGGATACGTCGAGCTTGGGGACGGAACCGAGGTCGAGCGATGGGTCGACGCGGACGATCGTTTAGACGTCGGGCGCGGTTGCAATTTGGGGGTGTCGGCCAGCGCGGGCGCGCAAGCCCGTATCGGCAGCGGCACGTCGTTCACCCGCATCTTCGGCAACCCGGTCGTCGCGATCCGCCAGGGCAGCGACGCCATTTCGGAAGGCATTTCGCCCGACTTCTCGGCCTTCGACGGGAACGTCATCTTCGAGGACGACGCCGAGATCGAAGCCGGCGCGGCGATCGCCGGGAGCGTTAAGGCCCACCGACGACTAACGATCGGGAAAGGCGCCACCGTCGCGGGGAACGTCATCGGTCGCGGCGACGTGATAGTCGGCGCCGCCGCCCGCATCGACGGCCACGCGTTTGCCGAAGGCTCTTTGCAGTTAGA
This sequence comes from Verrucomicrobiia bacterium, assembly GCA_035544315.1. Classification (GTDB taxonomy): domain Bacteria; phylum Vulcanimicrobiota; class Vulcanimicrobiia; order Vulcanimicrobiales; family Vulcanimicrobiaceae; genus JALYSX01. Next base: position 25,709 of record DATKGB010000148.1, on the reverse strand, counting down.
TCGCGGCGCGCGCGTCGGAACGCCGCGCGCCGCCAAGACCGCTTACGGCACGACCGCGCTCACGCTCCACGACGGCGCGATGGTCTACGGGTGGGCCATCACCGACGGCGCCGGACGGATCGCATGAACCGTCGCCAACTGCTTGCCGTTTTTCTGGTCGCGGCCATCGCTCTGATCGTGTGGCGCGGTATCGTCCTGTACGCGATTCAAGATGCGAACGACGTTACGGTCGCGTTCGTTATCGATCCGGAGGAAGCCGCGGCGCACGCCGATCGCGTCACCGCCTGGGATTCCTACGCCGTGGATCGCGGCATCCCGCACGTCTGGCTCAAACAGCGCGACCTCGTGCTCCTGGACGCCGCCGCGCTCGTGCGCCGCTACTCAGCAATCGTCTTTCCCGACGGGCTGAACGCCAAGCTCGACGACGGCGTGGCGCCGATCGTCTCGTTGTACGTCGAAGGCGGCGGCACGCTCGCAGTCGTCGACGATACCGGAACGCAGCGTAGCGACGGGCGTTTCCTCGCTCGCGCCGCGCTAGCGGACGTTACGGGTTGCGAGTACCTGCGTTACGACGCCCTTCGCGCGCGAGCATTTGGCCGCGGGATCGTACGCTTCGCTTCGACGCGGGCCGCGCAAATGTGGCACGTTCCGCCTGGAAAACTGAGCGATGGGAACGAGTTGTCCAGTTACATCTACGGGGGCTTAACCTATCCGGTTCGGGCAACGCAGGCGCACTCCGACGTGCGCGTCGACGCATCGTCTTCCATGGGTCCGGTCCTGACCGAGCGTCAAGACGGCAGCGGCCGCGCCTATTACGTCGGCCTGCCGCTGGGATATCTGCGCGGACACAGCGACGGATTTCCGCTGCACATCGCGATGTCGCGTATCGTATTGGATGTCGCGGCCGCTCCGCATTTGGTCTCGGCTCCCGACGCGCGCGGTGGGATGGTCGTGAACTGGCACATCGATTCGAACGACGAGTGGACCGGCATACCCAACCTGGCCGCGCAAGGCCTGCTGCGCCGCGATGTACGTTATACCTTCGATGTGACCGCAGGTCCGGACGTTAACGCGCCCGGCGACAACGAGGGTTTCGATGCGTGCGGAGCCGGCTTACGCTACCTACGAACGATTCAGGCGTATGGTTCTATCGGCTCGCACGGGGGCTGGATTCACAACGATTTTGCGCGCGAGGTCGAACACAACGATCTCTCCTACGCCCAGATCCGCGGCCTGATCGCAAAAAACTCCGCGTGCCTGCAACGGGAAATCGGGGCCCCGATCGTCGACTATGCCGCGCCCGTCGGCGTGCACCCTCAACCGGAGATGACCGATGCCATCGCGTCGTTGGGGATCCGTGCCTACTACTATACCGGCGATACTGGCGCTCCTGTGGAGCGCGCGATCTATAACGGAAAAATGGTCAGTCAAACGACGTGGGCCTTTCCGATCGCTCCGTACGGTCGCTTTGCGTCGATTGCCGAGATGCGCCGCGGCCACGTTCCACCCTCGGGCGTCAAACTCTGGCTCGAAAGTACGCTGGATCAGAGCGAGCGCGATCGCTCGATCTATTTGGTCTATAGCCATGGCTATGATATGCTGTCAACCCAATACGGCGCACCATTTCGTTCGTTCCTCGACAAGGTCGAACGCGATCAACGCGCCGGAATCGCTCGGATCGTCACGATGGGCGACGCGTCGGCTTTCATGCAACGGTTCATTCAGACATCGATGCATTTCATCCATCGACCGGGTCGCATCGACGTGCGCCTGACCAATCCGCTGGGGCTAAAGAGTGTGGGGTTTGCCCTCCCACGTGCGTGGTTCGACGCGCCTCCGTCGGCGCCGGGCGTCTCGCCCAGCGGCTCGGACTCGACCTTCTATTACTTTTGCGTTCGCGACGACCGCACGTCGTTGGATGCAAGCTTCTCGGGAGCATCGCCCACATTATGAAATCGTTCCTCGCCTTCACCTTCGCCTTGACCGTGCTGTATGCCGTGCCGGCACTTGCCGACCAACCGGCGACGACGGTCGACCTGAGCGCATCTTCGGTCGGCTTTTCGCCCGGATCGATCTACGGTCCGTGGCAGTACGTCACGCTGGTGGCGCGCGGCGTCGCGGGCGCTAACGACAAGCCCGGCATCACGCTGGTCACCCGAACCGACCGCGATCTCGACTATGGTTCGGGAAGCACGGTCGTGGTCGACGACTATCACCAATTTTCGCCCAGGCTTTCGGCTTACGCTTCGGTGCAATTGTCCAGCGGCAACCTCTTCCCAACGCGCGGAGCGTTCCTCGAACTCGACCCCGTCGTCGCAACCGGATTGGTTGCAGGATTCGGGTACGGCGTGCTGGCCACGCCCGACGGGTTGTCGCAACGATACGCCAGCATTGGGCCGACGCTCTATTTTCCGCACGGGAACGCGACCTTACGCTATTTGCCGACGTGGACGCTCGGGCAAGTCTTCGTATCGGCGCTGTATGGCAACCTCTCCTTAGGCGACGAGGGTCGCGCGGTCACGTCGCTGACGCTTCAAGACGGCGTCGAGCCCGCGTTCGACGTCAACGATCCGACGAGCGCGCGACGCTTTCAAGAACGAACGTTCGTCGCCAACCTCGATTACAAGCGCTGGCTCACGCCGCGCTTGGGTTACGATCTCGGCGTAGAGTACGGGCATCAAGTCGATCGCATCACCGGCGCCGACGTCTATACGCGTAGAGGGTTCACGTTAGGCTTCTTTTTCGGCATCGGCCACAGCCCTACGGCACTTTAAGAACTAGCTGGTTCGATTTCTCGGATTGCGGCGGCGTTGAAGTAGGACGCTTTAGGATGATGCATCACGATTGCCGCGGTCGATTGTTCGGGAACGATTTGGAAGCCGGGTGTCAACGCGACGGCAATCGCGTTCTGTGCGTCGAGCAACGCAAACGCCGTTTCGTGCTGCGAGAGATCCGGGCAAGCGCCGTAACCCCAGGAGTAGCGCTTGCCGCGACCGTCGGGCAAACCTAACTCGCGGCGAATGCGCTTGTGCGTCCATTCCGCCAACGCTTCGGCCGACTGCACCGAGAACCCATGCAAGAAGTACGACTCCGAGTAATCGCCCGAGGCTTGGAGAGCCTCGGTTCGCTCCGACGCCCGCGACCCGACCGTAACGACCTGCAGCGCCACCAGATCGACGGCGCGTCCGTTCTCGGGTTCGCGCAAATAGTCGGCCAGACACAGATGTTCTCCACCGACTTGCCGCGTGAAGGTGAAGCGTGCGATCTCGCGCGACGGATCGGCCGGATCGTAGACGATCGCATCGTCGCCGACGCCGGCGGCCGGAAAGTAGCCGTACGCCACGCGCGGCTGCAGCAAGTCGCCCGTCAGCGCCATTGCCTGATAGCGCTGCAAGCGCGGCTCGAAATCCTCGCGCACCAGACGTTCGAAGTCGGCGCCCTTGGTATTGGCCGCACCCCAGGATAGGCGATACAGGCTGCGCAGATCGAAGCACGGCCACAACGCGCGGATGTCGATGTCGCGCACGACGCGCGCTCCCCAGAACGGTGGCGCCGGCACGTCGACGGACTGCGCCTTGACCTCGGAGACGACCGCGATCCCGTTGGAGACGACCGCGGGGGCCGCAGCGCGATCGCGCAGCGCCACGACTTCGGCGCGCATCTTTTGCACGAACGCATCGCGCGTCGGCGGCTCGCCGGTCAGCCGTTCCATGATGTCCAAACCTTCGAAGGCATCTTTGGCATAGAACAAACCGGGGGCGAAGAGTCGCGCACCGTCGTCGAGCAGCGAGATGCGCCGTCCGAAGTCGCGGTTGATCGCGGCGCCGCCGACGATCACCGGAAACGACAACCCGCGCGCATCCTGTTCGTGCACGCAGATCGGCATTTGTTTGCTGGTCGAAACCAGCAGCGCGGAGAGGCCGATCGCGTCGGCCTTGACCTCGATCGCCTTCTCCAAGATCACGTTCATCGGAACTTGCTTACCCAGGTCGTGGACCGTGTAGCCGTTGTTGGAAAGAATCGTATTGACTAAGTTCTTCCCGATGTCATGGACGTCGCCGAACACCGTCGCCAGCACGACCGTGCCTTTGGTCGTGCCCTCCTTACGCTCGAGAAACTGTTCGAGGTGTGCGACCGCCTTCTTCATCACTTCGGCGGACTGCAGTACGAACGGCAAGATCAATTCGCCGGCGCCGAACTTGTCGCCGACGTCCTTCATAGCGGGCAGCAATATCTCGTTGAGCACTTCGACCGGCGTGCGCGCCAGCATCGCTTCGTCGATCTTGGCTTCGATGCCGTCTTTGCGCCGGCGCAGGATCGCGTTGTGAATGCGCGTTTCGATAGGCTGCTCGAGCTCGTCGCTAACCTCGCTCTGCGCCTGCCCGGCACCCGCGTCTCCAACGTTCTCGAAATGCTCGATCAGACGCTGCAGCGCGTCGGGGCGCCGATTGAAGATGAGATCGTCGCACAAGTCGCGGACGTTCGTTTCGATCTCCGCGTAGGGCGTAATTTCTTTGGGGTGAACCAGCGCGCAATCCAAGCCCGCTTGGACGCAGTGGTGCAGGAACGTCGAGTTGAGCGCCGCCCGCGTCGCCGGCTTGAGACCGAAGGAGACGTTGCTGACGCCCAGCGAGGTCAGCACGCCGGGCAGCTCGCGTTTGATCGACCGAATGCCTTCGATCGTTTCGACGGCCGACGGCGCGAACTCCGGATCGCCGGTTGCCAGCGTAAACGTCAAGTCGTCGAAGATCAGCGCACCGGGCGGGATGCCGTACTCGCCGACGACGATGTCGTAAATCCGTCGCGCGACTTCGAGTTTGCGCGCGGCCGTCTTGGCCATTCCGGTCTCGTCGATGGTCAGCGCGACCAACCCGGCGCCGTGTTCTTTCGCCATCGGGACGACGATGTCGAGTTTGGCCCGACCGGCCTCCAGGTGGATCGAGTTGACGATCGCGCGTCCCGGATAGTTCTGTAGTGCGACCTCGACCACGCGCGGCTCGGTGGAGTCGATCATCAACGGCGCTTCGTTGGATTGCGCGAGCTTGCGCACGATCTCGCGCATCTGAACATCTTCATCGGTCCGCTCGGTCAGCGCGCAGCACACGTCGAGTACGTGCGCGCCGCCTTCGGTCTGTTCGCGGGCGATCAACGCGATCGTATCGTAGTCATCGGCAAGCAGCAGCCGCTTGAGTTTGCGCGAACCCTGCGCGTTGATGCGTTCGCCGACGATGAGCGGTCGCGGTTCTTGCTCGAGTGCGGTTGCGGTCATGGCGCTGGCGGCCGCTTGGGAGGTTACCCCCGTTCGGGTGCCACCCCGAATCCCTTGCTGCTCGAGCTCGTCGATGCGCGAGCGGAGTGCGCGGATATGATCCGGCGTCGAACCGCAGCAACCGCCGACGACGTTGACGCCGTACTCGCGAACGAAACCGGCCAGTTCGTCGGCGAGTTCGTCGGGCGATTCGGGATAGATGGTTTCGCCCTTGGGACCCATCAGCGGAAGGCCGGCGTTGGGGATCACGCTGACGTAACACGGCGCGGTTTCGCAGAGGTAGCGAATCGAATCGCGCATTTGCGCGGGGCCGGTCGAGCAGTTCAAACCGATTACGTCTACGTCGAGTGCGCCCAGCGTCGCGCAGATCGCGCGGATATCGGTGCCCAATAGCATCCGACCTTCGGTGATCAGCGTCGGCTGGGCTTGAATCGGGACGCGGCGCAAGCCCTTGGCGAACTCGCGACCGATGCCGGCGATAGCGGCCTTGAGTTCGAGCAGATCCTGCATCGTCTCGAGGAGCAGCAGATCGACGCCGCCGTCGACCAGGGCGCGCGCTTGTTCGCCGTAGATTGCGGCCAGTTCTTCGTACGTGATTTTCGAGAGCGACGGGTCGGACGACGAGATCAACATCCCGGTCGGGCCCATCGAACCCGCGACGAAACGCGGGCGCTTCGCGGTGGCGTACTTGGCGGCGGCTTCGCGCGCGAGTCGCGCCGATCCGACGTTGATGTCGTAGATCTTCTCGCCCAAGCCGTACTCGTCGAGCTTGAGCCGCGAGGCGGTGAACGAGTCGGTTTCGACGACGTCGGCGCCGGCCGCAAAATAGGCTTCGTGGATCGAACGCACGATGTCGGGCCGGGTCAATACCAAGGCTTCGTTGCAGCCTTGATGACGCGCGCCACCGAAGTCCTCGGCGGATAGTTCGAGATCCATTAGTTGCGTGCCCATGGCTCCGTCGTATACCAGCACGCGCTCGGCTAACAGACGCAGGTATTCGGACAATTCATTTCGCCTTTAAGACAGCGACATCGCGGGCGCGGATTTCCCCGACGGCCCGACCTGCTCGATTATACACGACCGGACGCGCGAAGCTCGCGAGTTTGGTCGCTTGCGCCGCGTCGATCGAACCCAGCGCCCGAAGGGCCGCTACGGTCAATGGCGCCCGGCCGCGCGGTCCGCCGTCGAGGACCTTGGAAACAAAGCCCAGGCCTTGCGGAATCGACGAAACCGCATGGACGCCTTCGGCGCCGGCCTTGGAGGCGATCGAGCCGTCGCCGACGCGCATCAGTTCCGTATCGAAGGTGCCGGTGCCCGCTATGTATTCGGGATATTCGATCATCGCGTCGCGAACGACGCGCAGCGCACGCGCGTCGGTGTCGGCGACTCCGTGCTGCGTTGCCAAGCGCGCGAACGACAGGGCCGCATTGCGCAACGGGGTCGCGTAGACCGGTATGCCGCACCCGTCGACGCCCAGCGGCCAACGCCGCGCATCGTCGTCGCTCATCCGCGCGCAAAACGCTAAGATGCGTTGCTGCGCCGGATTATCGACGTCCATGTACGTCGCCGGGTCGGCGCCGATCGCCTTACACAGCGCCAGGATACCCGCATGCTTACCCGAGCAGTTGTTGTGCAACGCGCTGGGCGCTTGTCCGCCGGCCTGCAAGTCGGCCGCCGCGCGTTCGTCGTACGGTGCGTGCGTTCCGCACTGTAGCGCGCCGGCGTCCATCCCGATCTTGCGAAGAATCGATGCGACCGCCGCGACGTGGAAGGGTTCGCCGGAATGCGAAGCCGCCATCACCGCGATCTCGCGCACTTCAAAACCGAACTTCTCGCGCGCCCCCGACGCCATCACGGTCGCGGCGATGAACGGCTTGGCGCTCGAGCGTAAGAACACCGGAGCGTCGACGCTGCCGACGCTCAACGCGACCTTGCCGCGATCGTCGACCGCACAGCAAGCGACCTGATGCACGGACTCGACGATGTCGCCCCGCGTGACCTCGACCAGCGGTTCTCCCCAGAGTTCTTGTGGCGCTATGGTGTTGTACTTTCGTTAGACGAGCGAGGCTTCGACGACGACGGCTTCGAGTTCGGCAAAGACCGGGTTGCTCAGGTAGCGTTCCCCGGTATCGCAGCCGATCGTAACGATCGTCTTGCCTTTCGACTCCGAACGCGCGGCTACTTGCAGCGCCGCCCAGATGTTCGCGCCCGAAGAGATGCCCACGAGCATCCCTTCCTCGCGAGCGGCGCGACGCGCGGTCGCGATCGCGTCGGCGTCGGTAATCCGGATCACTTCATCGTAGACGGTCGTGTCGAGCACGGTGGGGACGAAGCCTCCGCCGATTCCTTGGATCTTATGCGGGCCGGGCTTGCCGCCCGAAAGGACCGCCGAGTTCTCCGGTTCGACCGCGATGACGCGCATGCCGGGTTTGCGCGCCTTGAGGACCTCTCCGACGCCGGTGATCGTTCCGCCGGTTCCGATCGCGGAAATGAAGACGTCGACGGTTCCATCCGTATCGCGCCAAATTTCTTCGGCCGTCGTGCGCCGGTGGATTTCGGGATTGGCCGGATTGTCGAATTGCGCCGGCATGAAAAACCGCGCGGGATCGCCGGCGTGAATCTGGTTAGCCTTGGCGATCGCGCCCTTCATGCCGTCCGTGCCGGGCGTCAAGACCACTTGGGCGCCGTAGGCACGCAACAGGTTGCGCCGTTCGATCGTCGCGGTCTCGGGCATCGTCAGGATAATCGGGTACCCTTTGGCCGCGGCCACGAAGGCCAGCGCGATGCCGGTGTTGCCCGATGTCGGTTCGACGATCGTGACCCCGGGACGCAGGCGTCCCTCGCGCTCGGCGGCTTCGATCATCGCCACCCCGATCCGGTCCTTGACCGATCCGCCCGGATTGAACGACTCCATCTTCACCAAGATGGTAGCCCCCAAGCCCTTGCCGAGTCGTGGCAATTTGACCAGCGGCGTGTTCCCGAACGTGTCGGCGAGATTGTCGTAGATGCGCATCGTAGGCGACATAACCGGCGCCGGGCGGCGGGCGTTGCGCGCGGGCGTGAAAGAGGCTCCGCGGAGGCCGTCGAACGTCCGTTCGACGTGTTTTCGCTGGTCGAGAAATCGCTCTACCTCGCCGACCTCGATCTGTGGGTCGACTCGATGCGCACGCGCGAACGCGGCTACGTCTCGCACGGACATAGCGATCACGCGCGAGAGCACGCGACCGTCGTCGCAACGCCCAACACCGCCGCGATCTGCCGCGTCCGTTTCGGCAAGCGGGCTAAGCGGCCCGTGCAGGCCTCGTTTCTGGATCGGCGCTCACCGCGTCCGCCATGCGCCTTCGAAGAGCACGCGATGAACCAACCGTGGGACGAGCGCGAGCATCGGCTGACGCTGTTCTCCGCCGGTCACGTGCTCGGCAGTTCGCAACTGCTCGTCGAGGGCGAGCGCGGGCGCTTCGTCTATACAGGCGACTTCAAGCTCGCACCGTCGCTCACGTGCGAGCCGCCGGAAGTCAAGCGCTGCGACGTCGTTTTGATGGAGTGCACGTTCGGACGCGCGCAGTACGTTTTTCCCCCGCGCGAAGAGGTGCATGCCGACCTGATCGACTTCGCTAAGCGCGCACTCGAGGCGAGCGGCGTACCGATCGTCTTCGCCTACTCGCTCGGCAAAGCGCAAGAAGCGATCGCGATTCTCGGCGACGCCGGTCTGCCGATCACCGTGCATCCGTCGGTCGCCGCGATCGCCGACGTCTACGTTGAGCGCGGGGTCGCCCTTCCGCCCTTTATGCGCTACGACGAGCAGACCTACGTGCCGGATACGGTGTTGATCTGGCCGCCCTCGAGCCGCGGCCTGCCCAAGGCGCTGCGCAATCGGCACCGGCGCACCGCCGTGCTGACCGGCTGGGCGCTCGACCGCAGCGCCTCGTATCGCTATGGCGCCGATCGCGCGTTCGCGCTCTCGGATCACGCCGACTATCCCGCGCTACTTCGCTATCTCGAACTCGCACAACCGCGCAAAGTTTTGCTCAACCATGGATTCCCCGACTTCGTTCATCGCGTACGCGCCGCCGGCTTCGACGCCGAATACTTGGAGGAACATGCTCAACTCGCACTTTTCTAACCGTCTAGCCGCCGCAGTTGCGGCGCTGTCGCTGCTCGCACCGACGCCGGCGTTCGCACAGACCTCCGGCGCTGCGACGGCCGCGCCCACGCTCCAAGAAGCGTTCGACGCGATCGACACCTACGCGCCGCAAGCGATGGCCGAACAAGGTACGCCCGGATTGTCGCTGGCGATTACCGATCGCGACCATACGACCCATATCTTGACCCTTGGCTACGCCAACCTCGATGCACGTACGCCGGTTACCGGACAGACCCGTTTTGCGATCGGTTCGATCACCAAATCAATGACCGCGCTCTGCCTGCTGCAACTCCACGATCGCGGGCGCCTGGACCTCGACGCCAACGTGCGGGGCTACCTGCCGTGGTTCTCGATTCAAAGCGACGGCAAGCCGATTTTGGTTCATCAACTGCTCTCGCATACCGCCGGTATTCCCGACGACTTTTCGTACGCACTCGGCTACACATACGACATCGTCGCGCTGCGCGGCGCGCACACACTGTTTGCGCCCGGAACCGCGTGGTCGTACGCCAACGACGGTTTTGCGATCGCCGGCGCGATTCTGGCGACGCTCGATGGTCGACCGTGGGCCGACTCGTTACGCGCGCGCGTCTTCGCACCGCTGTCCATGACGCAGTCCTCGCCGGTCTTCACACCGCAACTACTGGCCGATGCAGCAACCGGGTATGAATTCCGCGACGCCGATCGCCCGGCAAGTCTTCATCCGGCGTTGGTCCCCTCGCGGCCGATGGATTTCGTAGATCCGGCGGGCTCGGTATTATCCACGCCGGGCGACATGGCCAAATATCTGCGGCTGCTTCTCGATGGCGGCAAGACCACCGGCGGCACGCAATTGATCTCGCCGGCGAGTTATCTGCTGTGGACAACGCCCGACAAGTTGAATAACGGGAAGCCTGCCGGCAGCCCCGGTGTAGAGATGTCAGAGTGGCCGGCTTTCTACAAGCAGTACGCTTTCGGGCTCTCGGTGTTCAACGATTCCGGCGACAAACTCGTGGGACATACCGGAGGCATCTCGGGCTATACGGCCTGCATGCAAGCCAACGTGACGCGCGGATTTGCAGTTATCGCAATGGCAAACTTGGTCGAAGCGCCGCTGCATCCGTGCGCGATCGTGCGTTACGCGATGGCCGTCCTGCGCGCCCAAAGTTTGGGCCAGCCGCTGCCGCCGATTCCGGCAGCCGTCGATCCAGGCAACGTCACCGGCGCGTCGGCGTATGCCGGGACGTTTGCCGCGTTCGATGGTCGCCAACTCGCATTCAGGGTCGCCGCCAATCATCTCCGGCTACTCGACGGCGCGCAGACGTTTACGCTCTACCCGCGCGGTGACGACGCGTTCTGGACCGACGATCCGCGCTTCGCAACGTTCCTCTTCGCCTTCGAGCGCGGCGCCAAGAAGCAGGTGACCGACGTCCTGTATGGCACCGATGTGTACGCCGGCACCGCCTATACTGGACCTCGAACGTTTACGCATCCCAAAGCGTGGGACGCGCTCGTCGGCCGCTACGAAGGCGACGCGTTCGGATCGTCGTTCGTCACCCGCGTCCTGATCGTCAAAGGTCAACTCACGTTCGACGGTCAGAGCGTTCTCAAGCCCAACGCCGACGGCACGTTCGCGTTGGGTTCCTCCACCGTCCGGTTCGATCGAAATGCTGCCGGGAAACCCCAACGCCTTACCTTCGATGACGTTCATATGTATCGAATGGAGTTGCCGTAACGCTCGCTAATCGACGCCGATATCCCAGAGTAGACCGAGATCTTTTTTCGCCAGCGCCCGGAATGCGATGAGCGTTTCGGTCGATTCGATGCCTTCGAGCAAGGCGAGATGCTCGTTAACGAGATCGTCGAGTTGGTCGTGTTCTTTCACGCGAGCGACTGCGACCAGATCGAACGGCCCGGCTACCGAATATACCTCGGCAATACCGTCGATTTTCAGCAGTCCTTCAGAGACTGTTTTGAGTTGTCCACGTTCGACGTTCAAAAGAACAAAAGCCGTAACCATACTATCGCCTTCGCGTCGCCGCCCCCCTCATCCGCCCTTGCCGAGCGGCGATCTCATCGGTGATGCCGTCTTCGCCGAATTGCCAATGTCGACTAGGCTCAATGAAGGGCGAGCTGAGTATTGGGTTCTCTATAATGATGCCACCCTTCGTGTCGAAAGGCTTCGGCGAGGCGCACCGCGCTTCCGCCTAGGAAGCCACCGCGACGATCGCCGACCTACGGCGTCTTGGGTCGAGTGCCGGAAAAACGCCGCTCGGCTTGGTCGAGGTAGCCCGTTAACAGCAAATCGGCGAGATCGCCCGGCTCGTTCCCGTCGATAATTCGGTCAATAGCACGGATGTACTCGTCACGATCGCGCGCGTAAATCATCGTGCCACAGCCAAAACCGGCATCGCAAAGGAAAATGCTTGTAATAAACCGTGCCCAACGACCGTTGCCATCAACGAATGGATGGATCCTGATGAGTTCTGCGTGGTGGCGAGCAATTTCTAGGAATAGCCTTTCGGCATCTACCTCATCAAATTCGCTCTTCCGCGACTGAGCCCATCGAAGTTCGTGACGTAGCGCGATGACGAGCTGCTGAAGCGCGCTCTCAATATGTTCGGGACGAAGAGCGGCACGGCGACCAAAGTTCAACTCGCCCATCCTCAGTCGGCCGGCCGACTCCGGAAAGTGCTCTCCGAAAATATCGCGATGAATCGAACAAAGGAGCGCGGCGCCCCAATCGTCGGCCCGACGCACTTCGCGGAGTCGCCGCTGCAACGCTTGGAACTCACGGCCACCTATCTGCCGTCGAAACTCCTCAACGGAAAGGCCCGGCGAAAAAGAATAGGCCCCTTCTTCAGAGGCCTCAAGCAAAGGTTCATTTTCTTGGTATCGCGACACGTTGCCAGCTCAACCTATTTGCCATCTAATAGATCGGCCCTCGTAATTGATGCGCCTTCGAGGTTTTCCGACTCCACGACAAATTCGGCCGAGAATGCGCGAATCCGGCGGGTTTTTTCCGGCATCGAAAGGCGTTCGGCGCGTAGTCTTCGCGCGGCGATCCCGGCCCTGCGAGCGAGAGCTCGTTTTACTGCCATAAGGGGGTTATATTACACCCCGCGGGAAATTCCGTCAAACCGCCTCCCTATAGGGCCTACCGGCCCTTAAACTTTGCCATTCGCTTTTCGTTGTACGCGGCGATGCCTTCTTTGGCGTCTTCGCTCTTGAAGAGCAGCGACTGCAGTTCGCGTTCGAGTGACAACGCGTCGTTGAGCGGAAGTTCCATACCGGTTTGTACGGCCCGCTTGATGTGGCCGACGGCCATCGGCGCTTTGTTGGGCGAACAGAATTGTTTGGCATAGGTCAGCACTTGGTCGCGGAACGATGCGGCGTCGCCTTCGAGCACGTCGCTGACGATACCCCAATCCTGCGCCTGTTCGAACGAGAACGTCTTGCCGGTGACCATCAGTTCGATCGCACGCGACTTGCCGACCAAACGCGCCAAGCGTTGGGTGCCGCCGGTTCCCGGCAGTACGCCCAACGCGACTTCGGGCAGACCGATCTTGCCGGCGTCCTTGCGAGCGATGCGAATGTCGCAGGCCATCGCGATCTCTAAGCCGCCGCCGACGCAGTGGCCATTGAGCGCGGCGATAACCAGTTTGGGTGTCTGCTCCAGGCGCGCCAGCGTTTCGTTAGCGTGCAGGCAGAACATGTATTTGAACTCCGGCGTCACCGAGTTAAGCATCGCGATGTTCGCGCCGGCCGAGAAAAATTTCTCGCCTTTGCCGGTGACCAGAATCACTTCGACGTCGATGTCGAAACGCGCGTCGAGAATGGCTTCGTCGAGTTGGCGCATCATCTCGTGCGTATACGTATTGGCCGGCGGATCGTCCATCTCGATCACGCCGACGTGGCCCTCTTTCCAGGTATTGATGACGCGCTTGCCGTCGAATTGGCGCGCGTCGCGGCCAAATGGTGTTTGCACTGCGGTACCGTTTGCGGTGGTGCTCATGCTGTCTCTTTCGTTGCGGCGCGAGGTGCGATCCAGTCTGGATTCTTGAAGAAGTCTTTGAGAAACTCGTCGTCGGCCGGCGTCGGCAAGACCGATGCGGCGCAAGCATTCCATTCGTCTTCGGTCAAGCGCCGGCCGTCGGTCGACCAGCGCTCGCCGCCATGGGCGCCGATCTTGCGATTGAACCGCATGTCGGGAACGTAAAACTTCGTCGACGCCGCGTTCACCTCGTTGACCCGATCGACGGTCTTGGAAATTTCATCGTAGAATTGTTCGCGCGCTCGCTCGTTGAGGTGTTCGCGGTCGGCAACCTGGTCGGTCTTCTCTTCGTCGACGCGGCCCTTGATGCCCCATGCATACGCCCACTGCGCCGAGCCCGAATGATCGGTCCCGAACAGATCGAGCGAACCCGAGATCCACTTATTGTAATACTTCTGCTGCACGTCGACGGGAATAATTCCGGCCTTGGCGATGCGTCGCAAGCCGGTGATACCGGTTCCCATGTGGTAGGCTTCTTCGCGCAGCATCGGCCCCATCGATGCTGCCAAGGGCGCGAAGCCCGAGTGCGAGAGCATCGTCAACTGGAATTTTCCGTCGCGGTCCATAAAGTTGGTGTAAGCGAAGAAGTCCAGCCAATGCGTGACGTCGTCGTTGAAGGCGTTGAGCAGACGATTCTTTTTTCCGAACGCACGCCGCTCGAGCATCTTCTGCGCTTCGATCTTGCCGTCGCTGCCGAATTGGTCGATCAATAGGTGACACATCTGGTAGCCGTGACGCGTCTCTTCGACCATGATTCGCACCAGCGAAGCCAGGTCGTATTCCGAGGGCGCGTTATTGACCAGGAAACGCTGCTGCTCGTTGGACGCAAACTCCGTGTCGCCTTGGAACACGACCATGTTCAAGACCGCGTCGCGCATGCGCTGATCGGGAATTTCCAGCACTTTTTCCCAGCGCCGTTCGCCCTTGTAATCGCCGAAATAAATCTCGGGTGTAGCCAACTCGCCATACTTGGCTTCGAATGTGTAGCCGGGCATATAACGATCGATGAGGCTCTGGTCCAGCCCGATGTCGTGCTGCCACGCTTTAAGCAGATCGACCCAGTCGTCGAAAGTGGAAATACGACTCAATGCAACCTCGCGGAATGACAATGTGACAGAAAAACAAAATACCGTGGGAGTACTGTCATACTAGGCCGCCGCTAGAGGGGTGTCAAGTCGCTTGCAGCCGTCCGCCCGCCCCGTTTCGCGCCCCAGTTCCTTCATCTTCACGCTGTATGGGGACTTCGTTCACAGGCACGAGGATGGGGCCGATCAGGCGCTGTGGCTGGGGAGTCTCGTGCGGCTGATGGGCAGCTTCGGGCTGTCGGAAGCCGCCGTTCGCCAAGCGGTTTCGCGGATGTCGCGCCAAGGCTGGCTGGCCCCCGAGAAGCGCGAAAACCGGGCGTTTTATCGGGTGACGCCGCATGGAAGGCGGCGGATCGAGGGACTCAATCCGCGCATCTACGGCCCGATCATCGAGTGGGACGGCCACTGGCGGATGCTCACCTACCGCGTCGCCGAGTCGGCCCGGGAGCGTCGCGACCGGCTTCGCAAGGACCTGACGGTCTTGGGATGGGCGCCGCTGTCGGCCTCGACCTGGATTTCGCCCAGCGACGCGCTCGGCGACGCGCGCGAAGCCGCCGAGGTTAACGGCGCCGGCCCAGAAATCGATCTTTTCAGCGGGACCTACCACGGGCCGCGCAGCGATCGCGAACTTCTTGAGGCCTGCTGGGATCTGGGACGAATCGCGGCCGCCTACGAAGCGTTCGACGCCGTCTACCGGGCGCGGCTGGAAGCCGAACGGGACGACGGAGACCTGAGCGAGCAAGAAGCGTTCGTCGAGCGAATGTGGTTGGTCCACGATTTCCGCAAATTTGCCTACGTCGACCCGGGCCTGCCCAGCATCCTGCTGCCGGCGGGATGGGCCGGTTCCTCGGCGACGGCGCTGTTTCGCGAATACTACGCCCTGCTGCACGCAAAATCGAGCGCGTTCTTCAAGCGGACCACTCGATCAAAAGTCTGAGAATCAGCACAGAGGCCAGAGAGAAGCCGCGCCGAACAGGACGGCGCTATGTCCAAGAAGCTCTGGTTCGTACTCGGCGCCCTCGTCCTCGGATTGGCCGCCTGTACCAGCAACCCCACCGTCAGCGTGACGCCCACCGCAGCGCCCACGGCAATTCCGACGGGCACGATTGCGCTTGTGACCGCGCTCTATCTAGCGATTCCGCGTCCCAATCAGACCGTTAACGAGACCACCGAACTCAACGGCGGACCCAACACCGGCGTCGCGCCGATCGCCTCGCAGGTCACCGCAGCCAACGGCACGACCACGTTTACCGGGTTGACGCCCGGAAACACGTACTGCTGGTACTTCGACTTCGTCGTGAGTCCGACCGAAACGATCCGGCAGAGCGCTTGCAACAACCACTGGAACAACGGCGTCACCGTCGGGACGTAACGCCCCTTCGCCCGTTACTCCTCCTCTTCGTGTAAGTGTAGGTGACAGCCGTCCTCGGCGTCGCTTAATACTTCTCGCGCTTCGCTCAGCACGGTTTCGGTTAACGGTTGAGTGCAAGCGATCGACCCGTCGGGCGCCAAAAAGTCACTCTCTGCCCAATCTTCCCACGTTTCGAGCGGCTCGCCATCCGATTCGGCGGGAAATCGAACGCAGTAGCCTTGGTCGACGTGCATGCCGACGAGCAGCACTTGCGTCCCGCGGGGGAAATACGTTCCGTCTTTCCACAGCGTCCCCGAGGTGGTGGCGTAGTTTTGTCCGATATGTAATGGTTCGATGGGTCGTTATACTCCAAATGGGTTGATCGGTTTTTCGCCGATGTACGTCAGCACGCTCTTGGTCTCCGAATAAGCCCGCATCGTCTCCAGACCCAACTCGCGACCGTATCCCGATTGCTTGTATCCCCCGAACGGAATACCTGGAAAGACCGCGTAGGGCGTGTTGATTGCGACCGTCCCGCTGCGCAGCGCGCGCGTGACGCGACCGGCGCGGCCGATGTCGCGCGTCCAAATCGATGCGGAGAGCCCATACGGGGAAGCGTTGGCCATGGCGATTGCCTGTGCTTCGTCGTCGAATCGAACGAACGCGACGACCGGGCCGAAAATTTCTTCGCGCGCGATACGCGTCTCGGGCAGCGCTTCGTAGGCGGTCGGCTTCCAAAACATGCCGCCTTCGAAGCCGCCGTCGATGGTCGCGGGCGTGCCGCCGAACAATCGCGACGCACCTTCGCCCTCGGCGATACCGCAATAGGCTTCGATCTTCTCGTATTGCTCGACGTTGGTGATCGCGCCGATTTGCGTCTTGGGATCCTCGGGATCGCCGACGCGCAGCAATTGCGCTTTCGCGCTAAACGCGCTGACGAAACGGTCGTAGATCGATGCATGGACCAAGACGCGCGAACGCGCCTCGCAGGTTTGGCCGGCGTTGTAATAGATCCCGTACAACGCGCCGGCGACGGCCGCATCCACGTCCGCGTCGTCAAAGACGATCGACGGCGACTTGCCGCCAAGTTCAAGGGTAACGCGCTTGAGGGTTTGGGATGCGGTCTGGGCGACCAGCTTGCCCGTTGCCGTGCTTCCGGTAAACGCGATCTTATCGACGCCGGGATGTTCGACAATCCATTGTCCCAATTGGGGACTCGATCCGGTCACGATGTTGAGCACGCCTTCGGGGAGTCCGGCTTCCAGCGCGATCTTGCCCAGCTCCAACGCCGTCAACGGCGTCGACGGCGCGGGTTTGAGAACGATCGTGCAGCCGGCGGCCAACGCCGGTGCGACCTTCCACGACGCCAGCAGCAACGGGAAATTCCATGGCACGATTGCCCCGACGACGCCGACCGGCTCGCGCAACGTCGACGCCAGATAGCTAGCGGTCGGCCCGGGCAGCGTATCGCCGTAGTTCTTGGTCGCCGCACCGGCATAGAATTCAAAGCACTCGACGATCGCGCCCAGCTCGCCTTTTGCCGTCGACAACGCCTTGCCGTTGTCGCGCACTTCGAGCAGCGCCAGTTCGTCGGCACGCTCGGCGATCAGCTGTGCGATCTTGTTGACGATTTTCGCGCGACGCGACGCCGGCATCGACGCCCACTTGCCCGACTCAAACGCGCCGCGCGCCGACCCAACCGCGGCGTCGACGTCGCTCCGAGTCGCTTGCGCGACCTCGGCGAGCGGCGCGCCGGTGGCCGGATTGCGATCGTCGTAATGGGCGCCGTCGGCGCTTTCGCGCCACTCTTTGCCGATCAATAGGTGGGTCATGTACCTTTTCTTTCAAAGATGGTTGCGACGCCTTGGCCGACGCCCACGCACATCGTGGCCAGGCCGTAGCGGCCGCCGCGGCGGCGCAGTTCGTGCAGCAGCGTCGTCGCGATGCGGGCTCCGCTAGCGCCCAGCGGATGTCCAAGAGCGATCGCGCCGCCGTTGACGTTCGTGATGGCCGGGTTCAACCCCAGGTCCCGTATGCAGGCCAGCGACTGCGAAGCAAACGCTTCGTTGATCTCGACGAGATCCAGATCGGAGGGACGCAGGCCGGCAAGCCGCAACGCCTTGTTGGTCGCGGGAATCGGCCCCAGCCCCATAACGTCGGGGGCGATGCCCGCCGACGCCGTCGCTACCACGCGCGCCATCGGCTGCAACCCCATCCGCGCGCCCGCTTGGGCTTCGACGAGCAGCAGCGCGCTCGCGCCGTCGTTGATGCCCGACGAGTTGCCCGCGGTCACCGTGCCGTCGGCCTTGAACGCCGGCTTGAGTTTGGCCAGCGTGGCCGGCGTCGTTTCGGGGCGTGGGTGCTCGTCGGCGCTAACGTCGCCGACGGGGATCAGTTCGTCGGCAAACGCGCCGCTTGTCACCGCCGCCGCACATTTGCGTTGTGAATCGTATGCAAAGCGATCCTGTTCTTCGCGCGTGAGGCCATAACGCTGCGCGACGAGCTCGGCGGTCTCACCCATCGAAATTGTCCATTCCGCGGGCATCGCCGGATTGATCATGCGCCAGCCCATGGTCGTGTCGAGCAGTTCGGCGGATCGGGCGAACGGACGCTCGGCCTTACGCGAAACGAACGGGGCGCGCGTCATCGACTCCACGCCGCCGGCGATCGCGACGTCACAGTCGCCGTAGGCGATCGCGTGGGTCGCCGAGTTGATCGCCTGCAGGCTCGATCCACACAAACGATTGACGGTCACGCCGGGGACTTCGACCGGCAAGCCGGCCAACAGCGCGGCCATGCGCGCGACGTTACGATTGTCTTCGCCGCTTTGATTGGCGGCACCGAAATAGACGTCGTCGATCGCCGACGGATCGACGGCGGTTCTTTCCAGCAGCGCGCGAATTGCCGCGGCCGCCAAGTCATCGGGACGTATGTCGGCCAACGCGCCGCCGTACCGACCGATCGGCGTTCGCACCGCGTCGACGATCCAGATCTCACGCATCGGCTAACTCCTCGGGCACGCGCTCTTCATCGATGTCTAAAATCCACAGGGCGCGGTGCGGACCGTATTCGTCGCCATACTTCTTAGCGACCGCGCGCAAGATACGCGCGATGCGCGCTCCGCCGATTTCACGTCCCCACGCCAACGGTCCGATCGGGTAGTTGACGCCTAAACGCATGGCCGCGTCGACATCGTCGACCGAGGCAACGCCCTCCTCGACGGCGATCACCGCTTCGTTGACGATCGACCCGACGAGCCGCCCCAAAAACAAGCCCGGCTGGTTCTCGACCAGGCTCGTTTGAACGCCCATCGCGCCGAAGACTTCCTCGGCCAGCGCGAGCGCGTCGTCGCTAACGCTCTCCGTGTCGACGATTTCGACGATCCGTTGACGCTCGAGCGCGCCCAAGATGCCATAACCGATCAATCGTTCGGGATGCTGCATCCGAGCGAGACACGCATGCACATCGGTAACGTACGCGTCGACGAAGATCGCGGCCTCCCGCGGCAACGCGCCGTCGAGTTCCAGGATCGCGGTCAGACGATCGCTGGTTCCATCCCCGACATCGATCGCGATCGTCGTCGCCGGCGAGACGCTCGCGATATCGTCGTCGTTCTCGATGCGACTCACGCGTTCGAATCGTTGGGAGAGCAGTTCGTTCATCTCATCGCCCAGCGATCCGAATCCGGTGAGCACCACGACTTCGTCTGCATTGACGTCGGCATCGATCGGTTCGGACGACCCGCCGCGATCCGGCTCGCCTTCGGGCGAAGGATATTCGTAGAAACCCGCCCCGCTCTTGCGTCCCAAACGTCCGTCTGCGACCATCTCGCGCTGCAGCCCGCTGGGCGCTAGCCGCGCGGCGCCGGTGCGCTCGTAGATCGATTCGCTGGTCGCCAGGTTCACGTCCAGCCCGATCAAATCCATCAACTCAAATGGACCCATGCGAAAACCCGCGCCGCGTGCTAACGCGTCGAGATCTTCGATCGGCGCGACGTCCAACTGCAGCGCCGCCAGTGCCTGCAAGTAGAACGGACGCGCGATCCGGTTGACGATGAAGCCGGGCGTGTCGGCGGCGATGACGGCGGTCTTCCCGAAGCGTTCGACGTAGGCGCGCGCGAGTTCGATCTCGGCGTCGCCCGTAGAGGCGGCTCGAACGATTTCGACGAGGTTCATTACGACCGGCGGATTGAAAAAGTGCAGTCCGAGTACGCGCTGCGGGAGTGGAACCTCGGCGGCGATCTCATCCACCGAGAGCGACGACGTGTTGGTTGCCAACAGCGCCGTATCGGGAAGCGCGGAGGCCAACCGCGCAAAGATGTCCCGCTTGACGTCCAAGCGTTCGGGAGCCGCTTCGATCACCAGCCCCGCATCGATCGAAGCCGGAAGCGCGGTCATCACGGTGACGCGGGTTGCAACCGACGGATCGCCCGCGCGCTCGGCATTCTTTGCGAGCAATGCGGCAATCCGCGCGTGCGCGTCGGCGTCCGGCTCGATCAACGCCACATCGAAGCCCGCTCCGGCGGCAACGGCGGCGATTCCCGCGCCCATGGCGCCGCCGCCGACCACCACGATCGTTTGGTTCACGCGCGCTCCTTCGCGCCAGGCCCGGCCAAGCCCGGTCGCGTAGGCTTGGATTCATGGAAAAACCGCGCTGGAAGGTCCGTTCGTCGGAGTACCTAGTCCAATCGCCCTACATGCAACTGCGAAAGGACGCCGTCGAACTGCCCGACGGCCGCGTTATTCCCGACTACTACGTGCGAGAATCGCGCGGCTTCACGATCGTGGTCGCGCTCACGACCGCCGGCAAGGCCATCGTAATCCGCGAATATCGCTACGGCGCGGACTCCCTTGGATACGAACTGCCGGCCGGGACGATCGATGGGGACGAGGAGCCGTTGGCCTGCGCGCAACGCGAACTCCGTGAAGAAACCGGCTACGAAGCCCCTTCGTTTGAGTATCTGGGCTCGAGCTTCGCCGAGCCGGTACGTTCCAATTCGCGCGCACATATGTTCGTCGCGCGCCAAGCGCAACGCACCGCTCCGCAATCGCTCGATGCCGGCGAGGCGATTGCCGTGCAGGAGGTTTCGCTCGACGAACTGCGAGCGATCGCTCGCGACGGACGCATGCATTCGCTAGCGGCCATCGCCGCGGTCTACCTCGCGCTCGACGCGCTCGAGCAGTTGGGCTAGCGATCGCTGCGCAAATGCCGAACGTGAAAACGCGATCGGCCGCCGCCCCCGCGTTGCGCGCGTAAGGCGGTCTTCAGATCGCCCAAGCGGCCGAACGGATAGACGCGTTGGCCGTCGGCGGCGACAACGGTCAGATCGGCGGCGACGCCGCCCAGCGTCGCAATCGCCAACGCACACGCGCTTGAGAGCGCATCCAGGCCGCTGGAGTACGGCGTGAATGCCGGCACGACGATCAGCCGTCGATCGCCCAAAAACGCCGGAACGGCCGTTCCGCCGTCCAACGACAGGCTCGGGTGCAAGTGTCCGACGACGCAGCGGTATGCGGGTTTGGCGACATCGCCGTGCGTGAGCAGCCAGCCATCGCGTTCGAGCCCCTCAACGGTCGCTCCGAGCACGTCGACGCCGCGCGTTCGTCCTTCGTGATTGCCGGCGATCGCGATCACGTCGCAACGCTCGCGCAGCGCGGCCAGCGCTCGCGCGACTTCTCGCGCCGCCCCTTGGCTCATCGCGCTGCCGTGGATCGCGTCGCCCAGGAACACCAGTTCGCGCGCGCCGCGTTGCGCGACGGCGATCGCCAGCGTGGCCACGCACTCGGCGGTCGACCACAACGGCAGCGCGCCGCCGATCACGTCTTCATAGGCCAAGTGCGCGTCGGCGACGATCAGCGTGCGGGTCGACGCACACCACAATACGCCGTGCGGCAGAGCGTGCATGCCCGGCGCGATTTCGTATGAGTCGGCGGCTGCCTGCGGCGCGTTCACGAATAGCGCAACGCCAACGCCGGCCCGTCTTCGTACGCCGTTTCGTCTTCGCCCAGCAACTGCAGCACGCGATCGTGCAGCGCTTGGACCATCGCCGCGCGATCGTCGAGCAACACCGAATCCCCGAACGACGACGTGAGGATGCCGAACGTAAACGGCGAAGCGGCCGGAGGATGTAAAACCCGCGGTTCCCCGTCGATACGCGCGACGTACTCGAGCGCGCCGGGAAGGTCGAGCAAGTCGCGGGTGACCGTCCGCATCGTCTCGCGTAACAATGGAAAGCGCGGGTCGTGCGACGCGACGCGCTCGAGGATCCGGCCACTGTTCCACGCCTGCGTCCCGCGGCGTAACGACCGCCCGGCGGCGCGGCGCAATACGAGCAAGCCGGTGTTGGCGACGTAGCGAAAGTGATTCTTGAGCAGATGCGTGGATCGAACCCCGGCCAGCACGTCGGCTTCGAGACCGGACGCCGCGAGCATCGACGCCCACACCGCATCCGGCAGCCGAACACCAAGGGGCAGCGTGACCAAGAAGCCGTTGTCGTCGGTGGTGATCGACGCACCGACGCGCAAGCGCGCCATCACGCGCGCGCCGACCGCGCGCGCCAAGGTTTCATTGACCCGCCGGCCGG
Organism: Verrucomicrobiia bacterium; assembly: GCA_035544315.1. GTDB lineage: Bacteria > Vulcanimicrobiota > Vulcanimicrobiia > Vulcanimicrobiales > Vulcanimicrobiaceae > JALYSX01. The sequence goes on along the minus strand of DATKGB010000148.1, from coordinate 3,244 downwards.
CACAGGTGTGGAAGACCGCCGTCTGTTTGCGATCCATGCGATAGATCTCGACGATCGGGCGCGTCAACTCCGGAACTGCCGAGATCGCGCGCTGTTGCGCGACGTACGCAACGACGTGCGCCGCCGGCGCGCCGGTCAGACCGTACCGCGACGATAGCCAGGTCAACGCCGCCGTCGGGCCTCGCGCCAATCGCCTCGCGACGCCGACCCGCAGGTTGGCAATCTCGGCAGCCAGCAGCGGCCCCACGCCCTTCATGTGCGAACTCCACTGCGGAACGGTGGGACGCCCGACGAACGGTTCGGCGACGACGCCGGTCGTTCCGATCTCTTTGACGCGCAACGTGCTTCCGTTGAGAACGAAAACGTCGCCCGCGCGCAGCTCGTTCACGAAACCTTCTTCCAAACGTCCGACGCCGTCGCCGCCAAGGATGCGCACGCCGATATGCTTTTCATCGGGAATCGTTCCCACGTTATCGAAATATGCCGCGCAGACCTCACGGCCCAGACCGTAGATCGCTTCGCCGTCAAAACCCAACCGCCGCACGTGCGCCGGGTCGTCGCCGACGCCGCCGCCGCTGAGGTAGCGCGCGCAATCCACCAGATCCGCGCGCGGCACCGATGCAAACGGAAACGCGCGCGCGGCGACGGCGTGAAGGTCGTCGATGCTCGTACGCTTGTCGTAGCAGACCGACATCACCATCCATTGCGCCAAAACGTCCAGGGGCGCTTGCGGCACGATGGTTTCTTCGAGCGCGCCGTCGGCGATGCAGCGCCGCGTCGCGGCGGCTTCGACGATGTCGTCGCGGTCTTGGGCGATCACGACCCCGCAAGCCACGGCGTCGGGGCGATGTCCCGCACGTCCGACGCGTTGAAGGGTTGAAGTCACGCCGCGGGCTCCGCCGACGATGAGGACGCGGTCGATGAAGCCGATGTCGACGCCTAACTCCAAACTGGAACTGCACACGACCGCACGCAGCGTTCCCTCGCGCAACGCCGCCTCGACGCGATGACGTACGCTGCGCTCCAGCGCGCTATGATGAACGCCGATGCGCCGATCGTACTCGCGCGGGGTTTGGAAGTCCGCAGTGACTTCGATGCGTTCTTGGTCGATAGCGCGTCCCATCTCGTGCGCGACGCGCTCGGCTTGACTGCGAACGTTGGTAAAGATCAAGGTCGTGCGTCCGTCCTGGGTCAGATCGACGGCCGTCTGCGCGATGACATCCAGCGGGGCCCCCGCGCCGGCGAACGGCGCGTCGATGTCGATTCGGATCGAACGCAAGCCGCGACAATCGACGATCTCGCACGGGCGGTCGGCGCCGGCGACGTAACGCGCGACGCGTTCGAGCGGGGCGACGGTGGCCGAGAGTCCGACGCGGTGAAACGACGCGACCGTCAGCTCTTCCAAGGATTCCAACAACAAGGACAGATGGGCGCCGCGCTTGTTGCCGGCCAACGCGTGCACCTCGTCGAGGATCACCGTCTCGACGTTGCGCAAGGTCTTGCGATAAGAATCCATCGCAAGCATGACCGCCAGAGACTCGGGGGTAGTGACCAAGATGTGGGGCGGACGCGAGAGCATCAACCGGCGTTCTTCCCGCGGCGTGTCGCTGGTCCGAACGCCGGTGCGGACCAAGCGCTCGCGAACGCGTCCGCGACGCACGCGCGGACGCTCGCTGTTAGGACGCTCGAGCAATTCCATCGCGCGCAGCGGACCGCGCAGGTTGTGTTCGACGTCGTAGCCTAACGCGCGCAGAGGCGAGATGTAGAGCGCGTAGGTCCGCGCGAAGAGCTCGTCGGCGTCGCGTTTGGTCGCCAGCGACGAGAAGATGGGCAAAAATGCCGCCAGGGTCTTACCCGTTCCCGTCGGCGAACAGATCAGAACGTTGCGCCGCGCCAACCCGATCGGAATGGCGGCCCGTTGCGGCGGCGTCGGCTCGCCCAACTCGCGCGAGCACCAAGCGGCGACGTCCGGATGAAAGCCCGTGTGTGAGAATGGCATCGGAGGCGAACGTACGTTCGCCGCGGAGGGCGGAGTTCTTGCCGCTAGGGACCGGCCATCGAGTCGCTCGTCAGGGTCACCGACGTTTGGACCCGGGTGGTGCTATAGTGGCCGTTGGCTTCTTGCGAACGCGTCGTCTCGTCCTCGGTAACCGACGTCGGAAGCGTCCGGTAGACATCGTAAATGATCTTTCCGACGGCCGAAGCCGTGAATCCCTGGGGCCCGTACTGCGTGGTTACCCGCTGGGTGCTGACGTGCAGGATGCCGTTGCCGGACGCGTCGATCGCGTAGTCGGACGCGACACTCACGACCGGGCTGCTTCTCGATTCGCGCCGGTGGCCGTTAGCGTCGAACTTCGATGGGTCCGCAAAGTTGCGTCCCAGCAGTCGAATGACGGTGAGCTCTTCGGCGTTGATCTTGGCATTGGCCTCGCAGACGACGTCGGTATTTCCGTAGACCAAGCACTTTACGGATGCGGCATCGCGCACTCTTTGCGACTGCTCGCTCACGCGTACCAGCAGGCCGTTATCGGGTTGGATCGCGATCACGTCGACGACGATCGTCCCACGATCGTCAACTGCCGCCGCGCCGTCGGCAACCCCCGAATAGGTGAACGCGTAGGTAAGATGCCGGATCGGACCGGACGAGTTTCCGATCGCGTCGGCAGGGCCGGCGAACGCACCGCCTAGCAGTGCGAGCGCGAGGAAATAGCGGAGGCTCACGTTTTTGTGAGCGAGTCTTGCTGAAGGGTCAACACCGTTTGGATGATTGTGGTATTGTACGCGCTCATGCCGCGCTGTTCGCGGGTGGTCGCCTCTTCGGAGATCGACGTCGGCACCGTCCGATTGAAATCGTAGGCAATCTTGGTGTCCGACGTCGTCGTCACGATTTCCGAGCCCAAACGCTTGAAGACACGTTCGGATACGATCTGCATGGCGCCGTTGACGTTCTTGGAGATCGTGAAATCGTCGGTCATGATGCCGTTGGTATCGGAATTCGCGACCCGCCAATGATTCTTAGCGTCGATCTGCGCCGGGTCAACGAAATCGCGGCCGAGCAGGCGCAGCACGAGCACTTCCTCGTCATTGATCTTCTTTTCCGGGTCGCACACCACGTTGGTATTGCCGTAGACGACACATTGAGCCGCGATCGCCGTCCGATAGGACTGCGCCTGCTCGGAAACGTCGATCACCAGACCCGTGTCGGGTTGGACCTGCATCACGTCGACCGTGATCCTTCTCTCTC
>DATKGB010000147.1:0-9521 GCA_035544315.1 Verrucomicrobiia bacterium | reverse complement strand
CGCAAAGCATCGGGTTCCACCTCAATAAGATGGAGAAGTTCATCGATTCGGTCGTTCATGGCTACCAAGAAAGTCATCGTCCCGAGGGGGATGTTTTGTTAGCCGTTTGTAGCGATCCGGCCGCCTCCGACCAGGAAGGGCTCCGTCGTCAGGGAGAAGGCAACCGCGAGTCATGTTCGTCCTAGAAGTTCTCAGTGGCCCGCTCGACGGCAAAACCTGGCCGTTTGACGCCGAAATTACCATCGGACGGGACGATGCCGTCGCCGACGCTTGCTTGGCGCTCGACCGCTACGTTTCGCGCTGCCACGCCCAACTGCGCGCTCAGGGAGAGCGTTTGCTGCTCACCGATCTGCGCAGCCGCAACGGGACCAAACTCGACGGCCGGCCGGTCATCGGCGACGCGGCGCTCGACGTGGGGATGCCCTTCGTGGTCGGCCGCACGGTCCTACGGGTCACCAAGGCTTAACTCCGCCACCATGAAGCTGACCGCTTCGATCGTGCAGGCGCGCGAACTGCTCGCCGCGTTGCCGCGCCCGATCGGATTCGTCCCGACGATGGGCGCCCTGCATGCCGGGCATCTGGCGCTGGTCGCTGCTGCGCGCGCGCAAAACGCGTCGGTGGTCGCATCGCTATTCGTTAACCCGCTGCAGTTCGGCGCGGGCGAAGACCTCGCGAACTATCCGCGCGACTTTGCAGGCGATCGCGCGCAACTCGCGCGCGCCGGCGTCGACATTTTGTTTGCGCCCGACGACGCGACGATGTATCCGCCCGATTTCTCGTCGATCGTGGACGTCGGCGCGATCGGTACAGCCTACGAAGGCGCGCTGCGACCGTCGCACTTTCGCGGCGTTACCACGGTCGTTGCCAAACTGCTCAACATCGTCGGCCCCGACACGCTGTACCTCGGGCAAAAGGACGCCCAGCAAACCGCCGTTTTGCGAACGATGATCCGCGACTTAGGCTTTCCGGTTGCCGTCGAGATCGTCGCGACCCAGCGCGAAGCCGACGGCTTGGCGCTGTCCAGCCGCAACGCCTACCTTTCACCCGCGCAACGCGCGGCGGCTCCGTCGCTGCACCGCGCGTTGAACGCGCTCCACGAGGCGCTGCTCGCGGGGGCGCGCAAAGACGACGGGCTGGCCCGCGCGCGTGAGGCGCTCGATCCGTTGGCAACCCCCGATTACTTCGATGTCGTCGATGCCGACACGTTCGCCCCGCTGCAGACGTTGCGCGCTCCGGCCTTCATCGTCGGCGCCGCGCGCTTGGGCACGACCCGACTACTCGACAATCTGTGGATCCCGCAATGAAGGGCGCGCGCATTCTGCTGTGCGTCACGGGCGGGATCGCGGCCTACAAAGCCGCCGCTCTAACCAGCACGCTGGTGCAACGCGGTGCGATCGTCGACGTGATGCTCAGCGAGAACGCGGAGCGCTTCGTCGGGGCGTTGACGTTCGCATCGCTGACCGGACGACCGGTCTATACGTCGCTCTGGGACGCACCCGAGCGCATCCCCCACATTCGCGTGGTGCGCGAAGCGCAGGTCGCGCTGGTCGCACCGGCAACCGCCGAAACGATCGCCAAACTCGCCCGGGGCGCTGCCGACGATCTGATGACGACGGCATTGCTGGCCGCGCGCATCCCGCTCATCGTCGCGCCGGCGATGAATGCCGCGATGTACGAACACCCCGCGACCCAAGAGCATCTGCAGACGCTGCGCGAACGCGGCGTCGAAATCGTCGAACCCGAGTCCGGATTCTTGGCCGAACGCGAAGACGGCGTCGGCCGTTTGGCGTCGGAGGAACGGTTGCTCGACGCGCTCGCGGTCGCCTTGGCGCGCACCCAAAGCTTGCGAGGTAAACGCGTGACGATCACCGCCGGGCCGACGCGTGAAGCGTTCGATCCGGTACGCTTTATCGGCAACGCGGCTACCGGCGCGCAAGGCATCGCGTTGGCGCGCGAAGCCCACCTGCGCGGCGCCGAGGTGACGCTACTGCTGGGGCCGACCGCGCTGGCCGCGCCTCCCGGCGTGCGCGTGGTACGCGTGCAGACCGCCCAAGAGCTACACGACGCGGCGTTGCTCGATGCGGTCGGCGCCGACGTCGTGATCGCCACGGCCGCGGTTGCCGATTGGCGCCCGGCGGAGTTCTCCGCGCACAAGATCAAGAAAAGTGACGAAGATCTGCTCGTGCGCCTGGTTCGCACGCCCGACGTGCTGGCCGCCATCGGCGAACGCAAGGGCAGTTCGCTGCTGGTCGGCTTCGCTGCCGAAACCGCCGATCACGAAGCCAACGCGCGCGAAAAGATGCGCCGCAAACATCTGGATGCCATCGTCGTCAACGACGTGTCCGGGGGCGTCGGCTTCGGGCCGGTTGAGAATTCGCTGACGCTCTTGCACGGCGAGAGCGGACGGATCGACTTGGGAACCGCTTCCAAGAACGTACTGTCCGCGCGCTTGCTAGATGCGATTGGAACGCTATGCTGCTGACCATCGACATCGGCAATACCGAGACCAAGTTGGGCTTGTTCGCCCCCGGCGACGAGCTCCCAACGCATCGCTGGCGCGTGACGACCGAACCGCGCCGAACGCCCGATGAATACGGCGCCTTCATCACGCAGTTGTTCGGCGTTGCGGGAATCTCGCTGCGCGACGTGACGGCCGCCGCGGTCGCAAGCGTCGTGCCGCACCTCGACGCGATCGTTGAAGAAGCGTGCGTGCATTTCTTGGGCGTGACGCCGGTCTTTCTCAAGGCGCATCGCCAGCAGCTCATGGAGGTCCGGACCGATCGTCCGGCCGAGGTCGGCGCCGACTTGGTTGCCGTTGCCATCGGCGCGCGCGCTCGTTACGGCGCCCCGCTGATCGTCATCAGCTACGGAACCGCCACCGTGTTTATGGCAATCTCCGCGGGCGGGGCGTACGAAGGTGTCGCGATCGCCCCGGGAATCAACATTTCGATCGAGGCGCTGGCCGGACGGACCGCCAAACTTCCGCAGATCGCACTAGAACATCCGGGTCACGCGATCGCGCGCACGACCATCGAAGCGCTCCAAGCCGGAATCGTGTACGGTTTCGTCGGGCAAACCGAAGCATTGGTCGCGCGCTTTCGCGCCGAGATGGGTTGCGACGCCAAGGTCGTGGCGACCGGCGGTCTCGCCGACGTGATCGCCAAGCACACCAAGATCATCGCCGCCGTCGATCCACACCTAAGCCTCATCGGCCTACGGCTCTTCCACGTTCGCGAGATAGCCACAAACCGGTAAGCCGTTTGACACATCTTCAAGTCAATATTGGAGATACGATGTCGTCGGCTAACGTGGCGAAGCCAAAACCATCCCCACCGTCGTATGACGAGCGCGATTTGCCTATCTATCAGCGCCGCTGCAGCGATCAACTCCAACACATCAGTGGACTCGACGGCGCACTCGCCATGGTCGCGCTGATGGATACCGCGACGGTCTTCGTATTGGCGACGACATCTTCGAATGGTATGTACAAGAATATCGTCGAAGTGCTCCTGCTGGGCCTAGGGCTCGTCGCCGCTTGGGGCATCAGCCGCTTTGATCCGCTCGAGAGTCCCAATCTCGTGCTATTCCATTCCGATCGAGTGAGGAACCGGGCAAAGGCGCTCGCCGACGCCATCCAAGGTCTCGTCGACGACTACAAACACAACAGCGACCTGCTCGACGGGAAGAAAAATTACGTCGGCACCTTGACGATTGCGTCGGTCGCGGCCCTTCTTACCGCTATTGTTCAAGTAGTTTTCATACCGGCCGCGAGTACACACCTTGTCGCGTCCTGGAGCCCGTGGTAAAATGCTAGCTATGGTCACGAATCTTTTCCGCCGAGCGCTCAATACGTTCCTCGGCGCTGTGGGCTATTTCTTGGGGGATTTCGAGATGATGCGCAAGCACAAGAGGTCAGCTTCTCGTTACCCCGGCGACCTGCGCGACTTCTACTAGCGGGCGCCATGGCTCGTACTGTTGATCCGCTCAAAATTGGGAACATCGAAGTTTGGCCGCCGCTGGTGCTTGCGCCGATGTCCGGCGTGACCAACCGCACGATGCGCGCGCTCTACAAACCCTTCGGCTTGGGACTCACGGTCACCGAGTTCGTTTCGTCAAACGCGCTTAAGTACGGCAACTTGCGCACGATGGAGATGATCGATCAGCACGGCCTCGAGAAACCCGTGTCGACGCAGCTGTGGGGCGACGATCCGCAGACGATGGCCAAGGCCGCCGCGGTCGTTCGCGAATGCGGCGCCGACATCGTCGACATCAACTTCGGGTGTCCCGCGCCGAAAGTTACCAAAACCAACGGCGGTTCGGCATGCTTGCGCGATCCGGAGCGCTGCGAGGCGATCATGCGCGCCGTCGTGGCGGCGGTCGACTGCCCGGTCACGATGAAGATGCGTCTGGGCTGGAACGAGGGCGAACTGGTTTACGTGGACGTCGCTAAACGCGCGCAAGACGCCGGCGTTCAAGCCGTCACGTTGCACGCGCGCACCGCGCGGCAATTCTACAAAGGCAACGCCGACTGGGAGCACATCGCGCGCCTGAAAGCGGCGATCGACATTCCGGTGATCGGCAACGGCGACCTCGACGACGCCCACGTCGCGATGACGCGCATGCAGCAGAGCGGCGTCGATGCGATCATGCTCGGTCGAGCGACGCTGGGCAACCCGTGGCTGATCTCGCAGATCGCCGACCTGATGGAAGGCCGCGACGCGCAAGCCTCGCCCGGTCAGGCCGATCGTTTGCGTTTTGCTATCGTGCACTACCGCACGATGATCGACGAGTTGGGCGAAGCGCGTGCGGTGCCGCAGATGCGCAAGCACATCGCGCTCTATCTTAAAGGCATCGTCGGTTCCGCGCAATTGCGCGCGCAAATCATGACGATCGATCCCGCAGAAACCGTGATCGGCCTGATCGAGTCCAAAATCGCCGAAATCGAAGCCGGCACGCCCGTCGCGGCATAAAACGCCGCTGTTTTAGCAAGGGCTGTCGCATGGGTGGAGAAGCACGGGGGATGCTGGAATCGCGCGACGCGCTGTACGGTGCCCGGAGCCCGCAGGCGCTTCTCGAGGAGACGTTCGAGAACTACCGCCGCTACGTCAATCCGCCATTGGCGCGGGTGATGAAGATTTCGGGAAGCGGGCTCGAGGTGCGCGCGAGCGGCTGTACGATTTGGGATCAGAACGGCAAGGCCTATCTGGATTTTGCCGGCGGTTACGGTGTCTTCACTTTGGGCCACTCACATCCGCGCGTGATCGCCGCGGTCAAGGAACAACTCGACCTGATGTCGCTGTCGGGCAAGACGATGTTCAACGTCGTACTCGGACGCGCGTCCAAACGTTTGGCCGAACTGGCACCGGGCGATCTGACGATTTCGTTTTGGTGCAACAGCGGCACCGAAGCGATCGAAGGCGCGATCAAGCTCGCGCGTCAAGCAACCGGGCGTGCGAAGATCGTCGCAACGACCAACGCCTACCACGGCAAGACGTTGGGCGCGCTTTCGATCAGCGGCCGCGCGGCGTTTCAAGATCCATTTCGTCCGCTACTAGCCGATGTCGCACACGTGTCATACGACGATGTCGCGGTGCTGGAAAGCGTCTTACAGGATGCGGCGGCGTTTGTCGTCGAGCCCGTGCAAGGCGAAGGCGGCGTCAACGTCCCCGGCGAGGGCTATCTGCGTGCGGTGCGCGAGGCTTGCGACCGGGCCGGCGCGTTATTTATCGCCGACGAAGTGCAAACCGGACTTGGCCGATGCGGCTATCGGTTCGGCTGCGATCGCGACGGCGTCGTTCCCGACGTGATGACGTTAGCCAAAGGTCTGTCGGGCGGCATCGTCCCCGTCGGCGCGTTCATCGCGCGCACCGAGGTGTGGAATCGCGCGTACGGCAAACAGCCGCTGCTGCACACCTCGACGTTCGGAGGCAGCGAACTGGCCTGCGCTGCGGCGCTGGCGGCGATGAACGTGCTCGAACAGGACGGCTTGACGGCCAATGCCCGCGAACGCGGCGCGCAACTGCTCGAGGGCTGCCGCGCAATCGCCGCGGAGTTTCCCGACGTCGTGCGCGAAGCGCGCGGCTTGGGGTTGCTCGTGGGCGTCGAACTGACCAGCGAAGGCTACGGCGGTTGGATCATTCCCGAGATGCTCAAGCACGGCGTGACCGCCGCGTGGACGCTCAACATGCAGAAGGTCATCCGCCTGGAGCCGCCCTTGGTCGTGACGGCGAGCGAAGTCGCGCTCGCGCTGGCGGCGTTGCGAGCAGGGGTGACAACCGCCCGGGAGAACCTCGGGCGCCTGTAGGATGCCATACGTAGAAACCTCGATCGCGATCTCCGCTCCCGCCCGCGTCGTCTACGAACTCGCCAAAGAGCAAGAGCGCTTTCCCGAGTTCATGCCCGACGTCGAGAGCGTCAGCGTCCTCGAGCGTCATTCGGACCGCATCCTGACGCGCTGGAAAACGCTGGTCGAGGAGGCGCCGATCGAGTGGATCGAGGAAGATCGCTTCGACGACGTCGCCCTGCGCATCGACTACGCGCTGACCGAAGGCGATCTCGATACGTTCGAGGGCGCGTGGACGTTTGAGGAGAGCGACGGCGTCACCAACGTGAAGTTGACCGTCGAGTACGACTTCGGCGTTCCGACCTTGGCCGAATTGATCGGTCCGACGCTGCAGAGAAAAGTCCGGGAGAACAGCGAGATGATGTTAGCCGCACTAAAGCGCGAAGCCGAGAAGTCGTGAAGAAATTTGTCTTCGTCGTGCATCCGCTTTCGTTGGACGACGTCGCGCGGTACGAGCCCGGCGCCAAAGGCAAGGGCGCGCCGATCATTCGCAAGATCATGTCGTGGATGCCGCCCTGGGCGGCCGTCCACGTTACCGGCGTGCGGGCACCCAACGGCGCGGAAACCGAAGGCTGGTTCGTGTGCGCGCCGCTGCTGTCCGACCAGATGCTGGAGTTCCCACGCGAAGAAGTCTATACGCGCATTTTGCGGGCCATCGAGATCGGCGTCGAGTTGGGTGCCGAGGTTGCCGGTTTGGGCGCGTTCACCGCGGTAGTCGGTGACGGCGGCGTAACGATCAACGAACGCTCGCCGATTCCGGTGACTACCGGCAACTCGCTGACGATCGCCGCCGGCATTCAAAGCTTCTTTCGCGGCGCGCACGAGATGGGAATCGATCCCAGCCAAGCCACCGCCGTCGTCGTCGGCGCGACCGGCTCGATCGGCGGGGCGTGCGCGCGACTAATCGCGTCGCGCGTCAAGCACGTCGTGCTGGTCGCGCGTAACGAAACCCGGTTGCGCAAGTTCCACGAAGAGTTCGAGCGCGACGCGCCGTGCACGTCGTCGTACACGACCGACATCTCGGCAGCCGTCCGTCAGGGGCAACTGATTCTGACGGCAACCTCGTCGACGCAAGATGTCATCCAGCCCGAGGATCTGCAGACCGGCGCGGTGGTGTGCGAACTGTCGCTGCCGCACGACGTCAGTCGCAACGTCGCCTTGCAGCGTCCCGACGTGCTGGTCACCGAGGGCGGCAACATGATCGTTCCCGGTAGTCCGCGATTCGAGCGCATGCGCGAACCGGGAACCGATTTCGATTTGAACCTGCCGCCGGGCACCGCGCTGGCGTGCATGAGCGAAACGATGGTGCTCGCGCTGGAAAACCGTTGCGAGCCGTACACGATCGGCCGCGGCATCGACGTCGACAAGGTCGTCGAGATCGAGGCGATGGCGCAGCGTTGCGGATTCACGCTGGCCGGGATGCGCGCGTTCGACGCCGCCATCGGCCCCGAAGAGATCGCCGCCCGCCGCGCCGCAGCCCAAGCCCGCCGCGCGAGCGCAGTCGCATGAAAAAAATCGTTTCGGTTTCGCTTGGTTCCTCGACGCGCGATCATCGCGCGGTCGTGAATTTGCTGGGCGAGGAGTTCGATATCTCGCGGATCGGGTTGGATGGGAAACTGGACGCCGCGATTGCCAAGGTGAAAGAGCTCGACGGAACGGTCGATGCGATCGGCTTGGGCGGTATCGACGTCTACTTGTACGCGGGCAGCAAGCGCTTCGCGTTACGCGACGGCGTGCGGCTACTCGAAGCGGCCAAGATAACGCCGACGGTCGACGGCAGCGGCTTGAAGAATACGCTCGAGCGCGAAGCGATTCGCTTCATGCAGGACGATCTCGGCGTAAACTTCGCCGGGAAAAAAATCTTGATGGTCAGCGCGCTGGATCGTTTCGGCATGGCCCAAGCGTTGGTCGAAGCCGGCGCCGACGTGCTGTTCGGCGATTTCATCTTTGCGCTGGATCTCGACAAACCCGTGCGCGGCCTTCGCGAGTTCGAAGAGCTCGCCGAAAAATATTTACCCGACGCCTGCAAATTGCCGTTTCAGTTTTTCTATCCGACCGGCAAGAAACAAGAGAAACCGCCCGAGGCCAAGTATCCGCAGTATTACGAAGAGGCCGAGATCATCGCCGGCGATTTCCATTTCATGCGCCAGTTCATGCCGGATCGTCTGGACGGCAAGACGGTCCTTACCAATACGGTGAAGCCCGGGAACCTCGACGAATTGAGAACGCGCGGCGTCAAGACGCTGGTCACGACCACGCCGGACTTTGGGGGCCGATCGTTTGGAACCAACGTGATCGAAGCCGCGCTCTTGGCGATGCTGGGCAAAAAGTGGGCGGACGTCACCGCCGCCGACTACGAGCGCGTCCTTCACGAATTACATTTCAAGCCACGAGTAGTCGACCTGACCTAGCCCCACCCGATGAGCCATCGTCGGTAACAACCCGGGCACTTGCCGCGGTCGGCCCCCGGCGGGTCGCAATCGGGTCCTCACCGTGTTCTTGGGCGGCGGGAATGCTGCTTGGGTTGCCGCTCGCCGGGGCCGACGCCTACGCCATCGGCAGGTGCGGTCTCCAGCCCCCCGAACATCCGGCGACGGCGCCGTAGGTAGGGCGCCTTTACTGCTACGGGGCGTTGCACTTGAACGACAACAAAGAGACCGTCTTGACCCCTGAGGGGCTGACGAAAATTCAGACCGAGGTCGACGAACTGAAATCGGTTCACCGCAGAGAGGTGAACGATCGTATTCGCCAGGCCAAAGAATACGGCGACTTGAGCGAAAACGCCGAGTACGAGGACGCGAAGCAAGAGCAAGCGTTTATTGAGGGCCGCATTCTCAAGCTCGAACAAATGATTCGCAACGCGCGCCTCATCGACGAATCGGAATACGCGTCGGACGAAGTCCACTTGGGATCGACCGTCAAGGTCAAAGACCTCAAGACCGGCGAGTCCTACGACTTCTCGCTCGTCGGTTCGGCCGAAGCCGATCCGGCCGGCCATCGCATCAGCAACGAGTCGCCGCTAGGCAGCGCGCTCATCGGTCACAAGAAGGGCGAATCGGTCGACGTAACCACGCCGCGCGGCGTCATGAAATACAAGATCGAATCGATCAAATCCAACGGCCTCGCAAAGAAAGTCGCCAAAAAAGCATCGTAACGCATTGAACGAGGATCTTGGGAA
>DATKGB010000146.1:0-2378 GCA_035544315.1 Verrucomicrobiia bacterium | reverse complement strand
CGACGTAAGGCGGCACCAGCGTCTTTCCGCGCCCGACTTGCAGATAGTCAAAATAAACGGCTTCTTGCGAACGCTTGGCGATCGTGCGCACTAAGGTGACGGCCTCGCTCATTTCGTTGGCGACGCGACGCGCGATCAACTCGGAAAAGATCTTCGCACTATCGTAGGTGTAGCCGGCGGCAAGCGGGAGGATCACGTGCAGGCCGCTGGCACCCGACGTCTTGATCAGCGGTTGCAAGCCGATGTCGTGCAACCCGTCGCGAACGCACAGCGCCACTCGCGCCAGCGTCTTGAGGGTACAGCGCTCGCCGGGATCCAAGTCGAACAGCATATAGTCGGGCTCGTCGAGCGAATCGACGCGCGACACCCACGGATGCAGCACGATCGCGGCGAGATTTGCAAGGTATGCCAGCGATGCCGCGTCGTTGCACACCACGTACGTGATCTTCGAGCGCGCGCTCCGGTGACTGTCGACGGTTACTCGCTCGACCCATTCGGGCAGGCCTTTGGGAATTTGTTTTTCGTAGAACGACGATGCATCGATGCCGTTAGGAAAGCGCTCAAGCGTCAGCAACCGATCGCGTAAGTACGGGAGCAACCACTTCGCGACGCGCTCGTAGTAGCCGATCAGATCGCCTTTCGTGTAGCCGTCGCGCGGCCACAGCACCTTATCGAGATTGGAGAACGAGAGCGACTTACCGTCGACCTTCGCACTCACGCGCGCGCCCTTGACCGGCGCCTCGCGCACGGCCTCACGAGGCGTCTTGTCGACGCGCAGGCCCAAGAACGCGGGTTGGCGCAGTTGCCCGTCGCGCGTCCATTCGGCAAAACGAACCTGCGCGACCAGTTCGGGCTCGACCCAATGCGTCGGGGCGTTGGCGACGACCGGCCCGTCAAACGGCGACGTGGCTCGTTCGAGTTTGGCCAAACGTGCGGAAATCTCGGTTAAACGCTTGACGTCAAAACCGGTGCCGACGCTTCCAACGCAGCGCAGCGCGCCGCCGTCGTAAACGCCCAACAGCAACGCACCGAAGCCGCGGCGGCTTCCGCGCGGCTGGGTCCAACCACCCACCACGAACTCTTGCTCGTTCTGGGCTTTGATCTTCACCCAATCCCGCGTGCGCCGTTCCTGGTACGTCGAGGCGGCCTTCTTGCCGATGACGCCCTCGAGCCCTCGTTTAGCCGCCTGTTCGAACAACGCGATGCCGGCTCCGACGACGTGCTTAGAATACATCACGCAAGCGTCGTCGACGATGACGCGCTCTAGCAGCGCTTTGCGGTCGACCAACGGCTGCTTCCGCAGATCGCGACCGTCGGCGTAAAGCAAATCGAAGGCCACGAACGTCAGGCGCTCGCGGCTCTTGCCCCAATCTTGCAGGCGCCCAAACGACGAGCGGCCGTTTTCGTCCAAACTGACGATCTCGCCGTCCACGACGATCGGCAGCGAGCCGAACGCTTGCGCCAAACATTTCAAATCCGGAAAACGCGCAAGCAGATCCAATCCGTTGCGCGACGTGAGGGTCAGTTTGCCGCGCTCGTCGACGCGGCAGATCGCCCGGTAACCGTCCCACTTGATCTCAAACAGCCATGCGTTATCCTCGAAAGCTTCGTCGATCGAAGTCGCCAGCATCGGTGAGGAAATCGCCGGCACGCGATCGCGCTTGGAGGCTCCGAGCGCGGCCTTCTTTCCAGCGCGCTTTGCCGGGGACGAATTCCAGGTGGCCGAACGCGGGTTGGCGGCGACCTGTTCGAGCGTCTTGCCGGTCTTGACCGACGTCGCTTCTTCGGTGACGTCGCGAGTCGTGTCGACGTGTTCGTCGCGATCCTTGATCAACAACCACGGGTCGCCGCTCTCACCCTCGCGACCCTTGATGCGAACTAGCGTGAACATGCCGCGCAAACGTGTGCCCGACATAACGAACTTGATCTTGCCGTTGGCAATTTCGCGAACCGGATCGGTGCCTTCAGCCAGCGTGTAGGTTCCCTCGTCCCAGACGATGACCGAGCCGGCTCCGTACTGTCCTTTGGGAATCGTGCCTTCGAACTCCCGATAGTCCATCGGGTGATCTTCGACATGCATCGCAAGGCGTCGCTCGGACGTGTCCAAAGACGGTCCTTTGGGGACCGCCCAGGAGGCTAAGACACCGCCGGCTTCGAGCCGGAAGTCGTAGTGCAGGCGAGTAGCGTGATGTTTTTGCACCACGAAGCGCAAACGCTCCGCGCGAGCGGCCTTCTTGCCGCGCGGCTCCGACGTTACGCCGAAGTCGCGCTTCTCATGATATTTGGCGAGAGGGCCGGTTCGCGCAGCCATGGGAACGGGGTTCGAGCGCTAAACGCGTGCTCCCCGTCCGGTGACCAGATTGTAGATCAGCAAGATG
>DATKGB010000145.1:0-4817 GCA_035544315.1 Verrucomicrobiia bacterium | reverse complement strand
GCGCCGGGCCTCCCAGCACGCCGCCCGACCCGCCGACGACGAATTCGAACGAGTAATTGAGGTAGTTGGTGTTCGCGCCGTTGCTATATGGGGCGGTGCCCGTGCCGCTGGTGTTAAAGACGATCACGTAGCGATAATTCGTAAAGTCAAACGGCGCTGCGACCCGAAACTTGATCTGCATGAAGCCCGGGTTCAACCCCGAAGGAGTAGTGCCGATGCGGTTCGGGGTGACCTGGCGACCGCAAGCACTAACGACCA
Organism: Verrucomicrobiia bacterium; assembly: GCA_035544315.1. Classification (GTDB taxonomy): domain Bacteria; phylum Vulcanimicrobiota; class Vulcanimicrobiia; order Vulcanimicrobiales; family Vulcanimicrobiaceae; genus JALYSX01. The sequence continues at coordinate 4,559 of DATKGB010000145.1, read as the reverse complement.
GCGCGGTGACGACGACGAAGAGAGCGAGTTTGCGAATCATCCTTACCTCGGTGCGCGTGCGCGATACGGTCGTTGCAGCGGTCGGCGGCGTGGCACTAGCCCTCGCTTTTCCCAAGTTCGATGCCGTGTGGCTAGCGCCGATTGGGGCGGCGGCGCTGTTCTTTGCTTGGAAAGCCGCCTCCTGGAAACGAGCCATGGCGCTCGGTTGGTTCGCGGGTGCGATCTTTTTTGGCATCTCGTTTTCGTGGTTCGGGTATACGGCCGGCCCGTATCTTGGGGCTTTCGGTCCCATCTTGGTGATCGGACCGGCATTGATCGAAGGTTTCTTCTTCGCGTTGGCCGCCGTCGCGACGGCCGTTGCATTCCGACGCGCGCCGACGTGGAGCGCGCCGCTGGCCGCCGCGGCGGCCTATACGGTCATGGATTGGTTGCGTTCGATCGGCCCGTTCGGCGCGCCGTTCGCCCAACTCGGCTACACCCAGGCACAAACACCGCTGGCCGTCTTCGCGGCCTACATCGGAACCTACGGCATCACGTTTATTCTCTGCATCATCGGCGCATATGTGATGGATGCGATCGTGCGTCGAACGTGGCGTCCGCTGGCCGTCGCTTCGGCGACGATTGCGGTGGCGTGGGTGCTCTGCTTTTCGTTCTGGCCGGCGCGTTCTGCCGCCGCGCCGACGATGCGGGTTGCGGCGGTGCAAGGCAATATTCGTCAATCGCTCAAGTTTGTCGCCGGTGAAGTTCGGGTCGGTATCGATCGATACGTTGCGCAGACCCAAGCGCTCGCGTCATTTCATCCGCAGTTGGTGGTTTGGCCGGAGACCGTCGTCGCCGAACCGCTCAACTGGGATCGCGCGACCGTGACATCGTTCCGCGCGCTCGCGCAACGCCTCGATACGACCATCGCCGTCGGGGCGCAAAACACGTCGGACCTGCGCTGGCACAATTCGATTTTCGTGTTTGCTCCCAGCGGTACGCGACCGGTAATTTACGATAAGCGCGCGCTGGTGCCATTTGCCGAGGCGATTCCGCTGCGCGGCCTGCTCGGGGGGCTACCGGGTGCGTCGGTCGCCGGAAACTTCACGCCGGGTAAAGTCGCAGCCGTCTATCCGACCGCCGCACTCTCGTTTGCGCCGCTGATTTGTTGGGAGTCCGCGTTTGCCGATCTCGCCCACGCGCAGATCCGCAACGGCGCCCAACTGCTCGTCGTCAGCACCGACGATGCGTGGTTTGGCGATACGGCCGGCCCATATCAGCACGCGCAGATCGCGCAGCTTCGCGCGATCGAAAATGGCACCTGGCTGGTACGCGCGGCGGCCACCGGCATATCGGGCATTATCGCGCCCGACGGCCGCTTTGTCGCGCGCAGCGCGCTGGATAGGCAAACCGTCGTCACCGGATTGGTCGGAGCGCCGCCGGGTTCGCTCTTCGCTCGCATCGGTCCAACCCCGGTCACACTCGCACTGCTGGTCCTCTACCTCGCGCTGGTCGTTCCGGGGTGGCGCCGTCATGACGCGTAAAACGTTGTGGAAGCGGATCGGTATTCTCGCAGGCGTTTGCTTCGCGTTGTTCATGGTCGGCGGAATCATTCTGGCCGGCAAGGACGTGCCCCCAATGCCGCCGGCGCAGACCCCGATCTTCTTGCAGGGCGGCCATATTATCAACCACCACATTCGCACGAAGGCGTGGTCGCTGGATTTCGACAGCGCGCAGATGACGCCGGACCAAAGCTCGGGCACGATCGACGGCGTTCACGACGGCGTCATCTTCCGCAAGGGAAAGCCGTACCTGAAAATTTCCGCCCAGAACGTCTCGGTCAACACCGTCACGCTGGATTTCACCGCGACCGGACTGGTGCACGTCGTTTCGCTCACGTCCAAGCAGCCGCAATCGTTCGATACCGACTTGATCGTATGGTCCAACTCAACCCACCACCTTACGCTGGACCATCCCTCGTATTTTCACACCGGAACTCAAACGCTCAAAGTCCAACACGTCGTCGTCGACCTGAATACCAAAGACAGCACGATCAAGATCGGCCAAATCGACGGCACGCTCGACCCGAGTCATTAATGGCCCCGGTTCGATCCAGCGAACGACAGGCCAAGCACACGCATTGTCCGCGCACTTGGCCTGCACTTAGTCGCTCTTGTTGGCTTTTTCTTTTTCCGCGGCGGACTTTTTCGCTTCGGCGATCAGTTCTTTGACCTTCTGCCCGCCCTTGTGGCCGATCTCTTCGTAGAAACCTGAGCCATACTTGTCCTTGACGACCTGACCGCCTTTTTGCCCGATGTTCTCGTAGAATTCGACGCCGTGGCGATCGCGCGTCGCCTGGCCGCCCTTACGCCCGATTTCTTCGTAGAACGCGGCCCCATATTGGTCGCGAACTTTCGTACCGCCTTTTTTCCCGGCCTCGCGAACCGACATTTCGCCGCCGGGTTTCGGCGGCTGCTTCGGTACCCGTGCCATCGTTAAATCCTAAAATCCTAGTCCGTGCTCTTGCGCTTTTGGCCGCCCTTTTGGCCGATGACCTCGTAGAAGGAAGGCCCGTACTTGCTCTTGGTGGCCTCGCCACCCTTACGGCCGATGGCCTCGTAAAATTCGGAGCCGTATTTGGCTTTCACGCGTTCGCCACCGCGCCGGCCGGCCTCGCGGACGGTCATCCCGGTGGACGGGGTCTGGTTCGGATCTTGAGCTGCCATGTAAGTTGCTACCTCGATGGAGAATGTGACTTCGAAGAATTACCCACCCGGCCGCTTGCTAAACCCCAGGAAGCGCTCAGTTTGCTAAGTACGATTATCGAAAACGCCTCCATCCTCGACGGCACGGGTATGCCTGCCTACACGACCGACGTGGGGCTCGCGGGCGACCGCATCGCATTGGTCGGTAATCTCGCCGATCGCGATGCCGCCGCACGCGTCGATGCCACCGGCAAGACATTGGCGCCCGGATTCATCGACGTCCACGCTCATTCCGACGAACTGTGGTTAGCGCTTCCGCGCTGCGACGGCAAGGTCGCCCAAGGCGTCACCACCGAAATCGGCGGCAACTGCGGCACATCGCCGTTTCCGTCGGCCGCGTGGTCGACGCTCGACGAGTTTTTCGCCGCCGTCGAACGCAATGGCATCGCGCTCAACGTCGCGACGCTCGTCGGATTAGGCACGACCCGACGCGCGATCGCGGGCGAAAGCGAACGCCGCCTGGAGACAGCAGAGCTTGCCTCGCAAGCCGCGCTCGTTCGAGCGGCGTGCGAACAAGGTGCGCTGGGCGCCTCCTCCGGCTTGATCTACGTGCCGGGTCGTTACGCCGACATGGCCGAGTTAATCGAGCTTGCCGCAGCGGCGCGCGACGGCGGCGCTCCCCGCTACGTTTCGCACGTGCGCAGCGAATCCGACGATCTCATCGATGCCATCGACGAAGCGTTGACGATCGGCGAACGCGCCCGGGTCGGCGTGCAATGCTCGCACCATAAAGCGCAATATCCGCGTAACTGGGGCAAAGTCCACGCGACGATGGCCGCGATCGATCGCGCACGCGAACGCGGCATCGCGGCGTACGCAGATGTCTATCCGTACGTCGCGTCGTGGACCGAACTGGCGACGATCCTTCCGGCACACGCGCGGCTGGGTGGAAACGACGCCGCCGTCGCGCGCCTGCGGGATCCTCAATATGCCGCGACATTGGCGCTGGAACTCGAACTCGCGCGCGGCGATCAATGGCACGACATGCTGATCACCGAGGTCGGCAGCGAGCGCAACGAGCGCGTGGCCGGGATGCGCGTCGACGAACTGGCGCGCGCCTGGAACCTCTCTCCGGCACGGGCGGCGATTCGACTGCTGGCCGAGGAATCGCTCGAGGTGGGGTCGATGTTCTTCTCGATGAACGAAGACGATGTTGCCGCGGTGCTATCGGCCGGCTTTACCTGCATCGGTTCGGACGCTTCGATTCGCGCGCTCGACGGACCGACCGCTCGCGGTCTGCCGCATCCGCGAACGTTCGGAACGTTTCCGCGAGTCTTCGGCCGCTTCGTGCGTCAACGCGGAGCGTTGACCATGCCAGACGCGGTACGGCGCATGACGTCGCTGCCGGCGACGATCTTCGGCCTGCGCGATCGCGGCGAAATTGCTCCGGGCAAGTTCGCCGACCTGGTCGTGTTCGATGCGGCCACGGTCTGCGATGTGGCGACCTACGAACGCCCGTATGCGTTTCCGCTCGGCATCGACAGCGTGTATGTCAACGGCCAAGCGGTCTACGACCGCGGTGCTTTCACAAACGCGCGGCCCGGCCGCGCGCTGCGAGGGGGCGCATGATGCGCGCTGGATCGTCGCGGGTGCGCTGATGCTGACGTGCTTGGTGACGCTCTCGCATAAGCTGCTCGACGTACCGGTTGGCGCTACCGTCGCGGTGCGCGAGGCGATGCGCCGGACGCCGAGCCGAACCCAAGCCTTCGATCCCGTTTCGTGGGGCGTCTACAAAGCGACCCAATAGGGAATAGGCGTAGTATGAACACTCTACGATCGTCCGTCCGCCTGCTTGCTGCAACCGTGGCTCCCCCC
>DATKGB010000144.1:0-3775 GCA_035544315.1 Verrucomicrobiia bacterium | reverse complement strand
GATCGTTATCGGCGCTGCGCCATGCATCTCAGCCCCGAGGAACACCGGAGCGCGAACGTCGTTGGCGATGCTTTGCTGGGCTCGCGATCGTAAATGATCGTGCCTCGCGAGAATATGGTCAGGCCGACCCGTCGAGGGGTTCCCGAAATCCTGGGCGTTTGTTTAAGTTTGAAATAAAGTTGCCGAATAATCCGACTGGAGCGGTTACTCTTGAGTACAGGACGTTCTTTGTCGCAAATACTCTAGACATTGCTGTTGGGCCCTGCTGGAACATAGGCACAATATTCGTCGTGAGCAGACCGTGAGCATCAGGCGTGCGCTAACCCATTGGGAGGGTCAGATGATTCTCGCCCTGATCAAGCACGCGCGCCCCGACCTTTCTGCCCTTGCCGGGCAGTTGCCCTACACTGAGGCAGAGGATCGAAACGGCGACGTCGCGCTCTTCGTTAACGGTGGGTTTCCCGTAGGGGCGCCTCCCTACGTCGGCGCGTGCGCCGAGGCGATTTATAGGGACAGAGATGGTCAAGAGGTTTCTCTGCTCCTCCATGTTGATAACGGCCTACTCTTTTTGGCTCGAACGGCTAAAGCTATATCCGTTGCCAGTAGAGAACAGCCAACCGGATGTATCCAGTATCGAGCGCTTTGATACTCCGTAGCACGTCCGGTTTTCGGCGTACACTTCGGCACAGATTTTCCGGGCAAGAATCATCGCCCACGCGGTCGGATCCGCTGGATCAAATGGCACGGGCGTACGGCCGCCGTAGACCTGGCGATCCTTTTGCACTGCGGCATCCTCGATAGCTCGCAAGGTTTTCGCGGCTAGTAGGCAATATGGGTACTGGAGCGAGGGGGAACCTTCGCGGTCCGGGGCGCGTTTCCACCAGTATCTACCGCTCGATCGCTTTCGGATCCGTTCTGAAAGGAAGCCCATGTTTCAACGTATCGCTCTTGTCGCGATCATCATCGCGCTTGCCACCCCCGCCGTCGCTCCGGCACCAGCCGGAGCCTACCAGGCACAGCATTACTTCGATAAGGTGTTCCTTAGCAATCACACCGACAGGTGTGCGTGGATTACGGTCTATACCGCCAGCGCGTTCACCGCGTGGGCAATCGTCAACACCAACGAGCAGAACCGTCCTCAATGGCTAAAGCCGCACGAATCCAAAGGGTTCTATTTCTACCCATCTGCAGAAGTCAAGGTTCGTGCCGAAGTGACGCAACATCCCAACTGCACCGGATCGACGACCATCGACACCTACGACATCCGCAAGAATCCGACGTCCGCGAACCAAACGTTGAACGCGGGACTCTACCCGAATGGAAGCAGATTCAATCTCTGGTTTTCCTAACTGCCAGCGCGTCGAGAAACGTTTCCGAGGGCACAAAGAACAATCTGCCCGTGACCGCTTGGGCTGAAGTCGAGGAGTTTGTCGTAGTTTCCGTTCGAGCTCGCGCCGTCGTGCTGACGAGCAGTTTCCTTATCGAATTCGACGACTACGCACCCACTCCACAAGGTATGTCGTTTTTGCGGAGCATTTCGGGCGCGAACAATTTGAAGCGAAGCCATGCGGTGTGCTGCTACACGATTGGGCGAGCGGGACCCGCGTGATTATGGTGGAGCGGGGGTTGGTGCGCACGAAATCGACGTAACGAAGCCGCTCGTCGCGTTGCCGACGCGGGTGACGCCGTTGTAGAGCGCGATTGCGCTGACGATCTCGTAGATCTGCTCCGCATCGTAGTGTCGCTCGAGCGCTCCGCGCAGCGCCGGCGGCAACGCTCGCGGTTCCCGCGTGAGTGCGACGGTCGCGGCTAATGCCGCTCGGGTCGGATCGTCAAATTCCGGCGCCCGTGCGTAGTCGAACAGCGCGTCCAACTGCGATTGCGGAATACCCAACGATTGCGCGTACTGGGCGTGGGCCGAGACGCACGCATCGCATACGTTGAGCCACGACACCATCAGCGCGCAGAGTTCCTTGGTTTGCGGGGCGACCGTACCCGATTGCATGACCACTCGCATGTGCGCTGCGGCCGCGCGATCGATCTCGGCCCGGCTCACGTCGCGCTAGCGCCTATACCTTTGGAGATGCGTTGGAATTGCACATCGTCGTGCAGTCCGTCCAAGCGCGGATCCAGCGTTAGTAGCGCGTTCCCATAATGGCCGTGCGCACGCTGCAACCACGCCATCGCCTTGGTGCGTTCGCCGACGGCGGCAAGCGCGGCGGCGAGATCGTCGGGCGAGACATTTTGCGGATGCGCTTGCGCGCTGGCCAGAGCGGCGCGCGCCGCGGGGAGCTGGTGCTGCAGCGCGTAGACGTGGGCTAGCAGGGCCGACACTTCTGGAGCGCAGGTCGAGCAGTTGGCGCCGTAGGCTTTATACGCGGCGATTGCGCGGCCGTATTGTGCGCGCTCCTCGTAGGCCGCGCCCAGGCTCACCAAAACGTCGGTGCGCGACGGCGACATATCCAGCGTTTGGTGCGCGTAGGCGATCGCATCGCCGTAGCGGTGACTGTAGTAGGCCGCCGAGCTTAACCAGGCGGTGGTTGCGACCGAGAGCGGATCGAGGTTGGCGGCGGTCTGCAATTCGCTCATGGCGCCGCGAGCGTCGCCCTGGCCGAGCAACGCGATGCCAAACCATTGGTGTGCGGGTCCGTACCGGGGATCCAGCAGGATCGCATGACGGAGTTCGGCTAGCGCGCGCGACATATCCCCATGCGACTCGATTTCGATGACGCCCAGCACCGCAAAAGCTTCTGCCGAATTCGAATCGAGCGCCAAGGCCTTCTGTGCGTACGCACGCGCGCGCTGCAGGTAGATGCCCGGGCGTTCTTGACCGAAATGATAGTCGCCCATCATCGCATCGGCGTCGGCCAGCGCGGCGTACCCGCGGGCGTCGCGCGGATCGGCGTCGACCACCTGCGCGAAATAGGTCAAGCTCTTTTCGACGCCCGTTGCGGTGCGCTGATTCCAATAGTAGCGCCCGATCGCGTAGAGTCGCGCGCCTTGCGCGGAGAGTTGCGGAGGCGCGGCGCCGATCGACCGATTGCGCGCGTTGGTTGCAACGCCCGCCAACGCGATCGAAAGTACGACGGCTGCCGCAGCGGCGATCGCCATCGGACGGCGCCAAGGCTTTTGGTTCTTGGCGGTGGGTTCGGAGAACCGATGTTCGTGGCGCGCCACGGGCGCAAGAAAGCGATAACCGCGGCGCGGCACGGTCGCAATCGCTTCGACGTTCCAAAACGCGCGCAACGCTTTGCGCAAGACGTAGACGTTCTGCGCGAGATTGGCTTCTTCGACGTAGCCTTCGGGCCAGACGCGATCGAGCAACGCCGTCTTGGAAAGCACTTCGCGTGGATGTTCGACCAGCGCGAGCAGCGTTTCGACGACCTTGGGACCCAGCGCAATCGGATTACCGTCGACCGAAAGGAGCAACTGCTCTGCGTCGAGATGGAACGGACCGAACTCGTAGATGCTCATGGGCCTACCCCGCAACGATGAGAGTTTGATGCTTTTCTCAAGACGGCACCGGCGGCTTTGCCGCATGCTTGCGGCACGATGCGACCGGCCCTTTGTTTTTTGATTACGTTGGCAGTTGGTGGAAGTTTCGCTATTCCCGCCGCGGCGGCTACGAACTTTTCCGCATCCTACCAAGCGGCTCGAGCACCCCACCCGCTAGCCCTCGACCCGAGCCTTTCGGACCCCGCCTGGCAGGCGGGCCGGATGCCCGACGCCGGCGGTTTTACCGACCTGACGACTCGCTCGGCCGCGCCGCACGCGA
>DATKGB010000143.1:0-6387 GCA_035544315.1 Verrucomicrobiia bacterium | reverse complement strand
GCGCACAGCGACCGCAATGCGGCCCGCAATCTTGCGAAGATTGGAGTGAGTGCTCTTGCTCCAACGGGCGATGTAGTGCGCCCGCATGTGGCCGCGTAAGCGGACCATAAAGCCTCGTCCTTTAGGGCGGGGATTCATTACCTCTGCTCCTTACCCAGCCTCCGCCCGGAGGGTTTCAACAAAACCATCGATCGATGCCAGCGCACGCCGCGCCATCAAACCGCGGCGCTCTTTTTTGTCGCGCACCTTTTCGGGCAGTTCCGGAAACGGCGCCCAGGTGACGTTAGCCGGCTGGAAGTCGTGCGTGGCGGTATTCTGCAAATGCGCGACCACCGCTCCCAACGCGCTCTCGCGCGGAAACGCGACGGGCGGCAGCCCTAGGATCGCACGCGCGGCATGGATGCCGGTCATCGCACCGCAAGCGGCCGCCTCAACGTAGCCCTCGGCCCCGGTGATTTGTCCGGCGAACCACAACCCATCTCGATCTCGAACTTTAAGCGATGCATCGAGAATGCGCGGCGAATCGATAAACGTATTGCGGTGCATGACCCCCAACCGTAGCCACTCCGCTCCGGCCAAACCCGGCAGTTTCCCAAAGGCTTCCTTTTGCGACGGCCAAGTCAGCCGCGTTTGGAAGCCCACCAAGTTAAACGCCGTTCCTTGGGCGTTCTCTTTGCGCAGCTGCACGACTGCATGCGGGGTCACGCCGGTCACCGGATGGCGTAGACCTACCGGCTTGAGCGGACCGAAGCGCAGGACGTCGTCACCGCGATCGGCCATTTCTTCGAGCGGAAGGCAACCCTCGAAAAACTTGGTGGACGCTTCGGCCTCAAAGTCCTTGGCCGGATGCCGCGGAAGCGTGCGCAGGTCGTGCAGCAGCCGCGCATACTGATCGCGATCCAACGGAATGTTGAGGTAATCGTCGCCGTCGCCTTTTTCGTATCGCGACTTGCGATACATCGACGACTCGTCCAGCGAATCCGCCGCTACGATCGGCGAAGCCGCGTCAAAATAATGCAGCCGCGCGGACCCGATCAACGCATCGATGCTCGCCAGCAACTCCGCGCTAGGCAACGGTCCACACGCCACGATGGTCGGACGGTCCGGCGGAATCGCATCGAGCGCTTCACGGTGCAGTGCGATCCGCGGCTGTCGCGCAATTCGCCCCTCCACCGCTCGGGCAAACAACGCGCGATCCACCGCCAACGCTCCACCGGCCGGAACCGCCGACTCCCGCGCCGACGCAACGATCACCGAATCCAAGCGCGCCAACTCTTCCTTGAGCAACCCAACGGCATTCTCCAGCGCCGCCCCGCGCAGCGAATTGCTGCACACCAGCTCGGCCAAATCGCCCGTCTTATGCGCCGGCCCGCTCCGCTGCGGCCGCATTTCGTACAGATCGACCTCGACGCCAAGTTTGGCCGCCTGCCAAGCCGCCTCGCATCCCGCCAGGCCCCCGCCGATCACCGTTAAACGCTGCATTATGCTTCAACGGGTTCCTCGGCGTCGGACGCGCCGTGCAATGCTAGCAGCGACGCGACGTCGTGCTCTTTGTCGGCCGAACAGAGCAATTGGATCTGGCCGCCGCGGCGCGTCTTAGCGACCACGTAGGAAGCACAGACCGGACACGCTTGCGGGATAACGCGATCCCACGAAACGAAATCGCATTTGGGATAGTTCGCGCAGCCGTAAAACGTCCGTCCCTTTTTCGATCGGCGTTCGACAACCATGCCGCCGTCTTTGGGACACTTCGCGCCGGTATCTTTGAGGATCGGTTTGGTGGTCTTGCATTCCGGATAGCCGCTGCACGAGATGAAACGACCGAAACGACCGGTCTTGATGACCATCGGACGTCCGCAGTTCGGGCAGATTTCGTCGGTGGGCTCGTCTTTGATCTCGATGCGCGGAAGTTTTTTCTCGGCTTCTTCCAGTTCGATTGCGAACGGGCCGTAGAACTGGCGCAAGATCTCGACCCAATCTTGGCTGCCCGCGGCCACCTTATCGAGATCGCCTTCCATCTGCGCGGTGAAGTGCAGATCGACGATGTCTTTGAAATGTTCGGCCAGCAAGTCGTTGACCGCGATGCCGATTTCGGTGGGCTTGAAGCGCCGTTCTTCCTGGGTCGCATAACCGCGCGCCTGAATCGTTTCGACGATCGTGCTGTAAGTTGAGGGGCGTCCGATGCCGTTCTCTTCGAGGGCTTTGACCAGCGAGGCTTCGGTATAGCGCGGCGGCGGTTCGGTGAAGTGCTGCTTGGGATCGATCGAGCGCCGTTCCAGATCCTCGCGCTCGTGCAGTTCGGGCAGCCGCACCTTGGATTTTCCGGTCGAGCCGCTACCGGTGGAGGGGCCTTGCTGTTCTTCGTCGCGGCCTTCTTCATAGATGCGCGTGAAGCCCGCGAACTTCATCACGCTGCCGGTGGCCCGGAACGTGTAGTCGGCGGCCGCGATATCCACGGTGGTTTGATCCAGCACGGCCGCTGCCATCTGCGAGGCCACGAAGCGCTCCCAGATCAGCGTGTAGAGCCGCAGTTCGTCGCGTTTGAGGATGCCCGACATCTTTTCGGGGGTGCGATGCACCGAGGTGGGACGGATTGCTTCGTGAGCGTCTTGAGCGCCTTCGCGAACCTTGTAGACGCGGCCGCCGTGGAACGGCTCGCCGTAGGTTTCGACGATGAATTCCCTCGCGTTGTCGCGAGCCTGATCGCTTATACGCGTCGAGTCGGTACGCATGTAGGTGATCAGGCCCTGCGTGCCTTCGACGCCCAGATCGACGCCTTCGTACAGCGCCTGCGCGACCTGCATCGTGCGACGGACGCGAAAGCGCAGTTTGCGCGCGCCCTCTTGCTGGAGCGTCGACGTGGTGAACGGCGCCGGAGCGTTGCGCCGCGTCTCGCGCTTTTTGATCGTGGCGACGCGGAACGTTGCGCCCTCGACGGCGCGCAGAACTTCAGCGGCCTGTTCGCCGTTGGTTACCCCGAGCTTCTGCCCGGCGTGCGCGACCAGGTCGGCCGGAAACGCCAACTCGGGTGCCTGCAGGCTGGCCAGTAGCGCGGTGATCGTCCAATATTCGCGAGGATTGAAGGCGCCGATTTCGCGCTCGCGATCGACGATCAGTTTGACCGCTACGGATTGCACGCGCCCGGCCGAGAGGCCGCCCCGCACCTTGGCCCACAACAGCGGCGAAATCTTATAACCGACCAACCGGTCCAGAATGCGCCGGGCTTGCTGCGCGTTGACGCGATCCATATCGATCTCGTGCGGCGCGGCCAGGGCGGCGAGCGCGGCCTCTTTGGTGATCTCGTGAAGCTCGACGCGCTTGGGGTTTTCGAGCTTGAGGAGTTCGGCCAGATGCCACGCGATCGCTTCGCCTTCGCGATCCGGGTCGGTCGCCAGGAACACATCGCTGGCGGCCTTGACCGCGCTTTTGAGTTCCTTAATTATGTCGCCTTTGCCCTTGATCGTCAGGTATTTCGGGGCGAAGTTGTTATCGACGTCCACGCCCAGCGTCGACTTGGGAAGGTCGCGAACGTGACCCACGGAGGCCTTCACCGTATAGCGGGCCGGTAGGAATTTTTTGATCGTGCGGGCCTTGGTCGGCGACTCGACGATGATCAGGGGCTTTTTCACGGGGCCTAGTATACTCCCGGGGTCAAGTGCTCGGCAACGCTCCGATTTCCGTCCGCGAGGGCGATGGGGCAAAAATACTTTTTGGACGGATTGTGTAATAGGCACGGGCGTACGCGCGAATTACGCGCGTCGCGAGCGTCTCGCGGGCGCGTAAAAAGCACGTGCGAATTTGCATGAATGACGATTTTCCTTTATTATTCCTTCAAAGCGCCGATAGTGCGCTGTCCACTACAATATCGTCCCCGGGGACGAGGAGGAATAATGGACGACCTAATGACCAATGGCGGCACGGTTGCCGAAGAAAAGAAGAAGAAACCGCGTCGCAAGAAAGCGCGCCGCAAAGCTGCAGGCGCAAAGAAAGTGGCAACCGGCGGACGCAAGAAGGCTGCAAAGAAAGCCGGCGGACGCAAGAAAGCCGCTCGCAAGGGCGGACGCAAAAAGGCCGCTAAGAAGACCGGGCGCAAGAAAGCCGCTCGCAAAGGCAGACGCAAAAAGGCCGCCAAGAAGAAGTAGTTTTTCGCTTCTTCAAACAACGAAATGGGGTGACCGCAAATGCGGTTGCCCCGTTTCTTTTATCGCGCTGACGCGGATCTAGGCGCTGACGACGACCGGGCCGCTGGCCAGCGACGGAGCTTGTCCGTTGTGCTCTTCGACCCAATGGCACGCCGCATAATGACCGCCGCCGTAGTCTTTGAACTCCGGCTCTTCGACGATGCAGCGATCGAACGCGATCGGGCAACGCGTGTGGAATCGGCAGCCCGATGGCGGATTGACCGGCGAGGGAATGTCGCCGGTGAGGACGATGCGCTTGCGACGCTGCTCGACCTTGGGATCCGGAATCGGGATCGCCGAGAGCAACGCCTGCGTATACGGGTGCAAGGGGTTTTCGTACAGCGCGTCGCGATCGGCTAACTCGGCTAGCTTGCCGACGTACATGACGGCGACCCGGGTCGAGATGTGGCGCACGACCGACAGGTCGTGGGCGATGAACAGATACGTCAGCCCGAGCTTTTCCTGGAGGTCCTCGAGCAGGTTGATGACCTGGGCTTGAATCGACACGTCCAGCGCGGACACCGGCTCGTCGCAGACGATGAACTTGGGATCGACGGCCAGCGCGCGTGCGATGCCGATGCGCTGGCGTTGACCGCCCGAGAACTCGTGCGGATAGCGGTTGGCGTGGTAAGGCTGCAAGCCCACGAGCTTGAGCAGTTCTTGAACCCGGGCCAGCGCGTCGGCGCCACGCGCGATGTTGTGAATCTGCAGCGGTTCGCCGATCGTGTCACCCACGGTCATCCGCGGGTTGAGCGAGGCGTAGGGGTCTTGGAAGATGATCTGCATTTCCTTACGCAGATGACGCACTTCGCGGCGACGCATTTCCAGCACGTTCTCGCCGTCGAACAGCACTTCGCCCGAGCTGGCTTTGAGCAAGCGCAGGATGACGCGTCCGATCGTCGTCTTACCCGACCCGGATTCGCCGACCAGCCCGAGCGTTTCGCCGGCTTTGATCGCGAAGTTGACGCCGTCGACGGCTTTGACGTCGCCGACGTGGCGGGAAAGCAAGCCCGCGCGAATCGGAAAATACTTGTGGAGATCTCTGACTTCGATCAGCGGAGCGTTGGGGTCGCGGAGATCGGCGGCGAGGTCGGCTGCTTCGAGCGCCACGTTAGTTCTCTCCCGGCGTAACGACCGGCAGCGTCGCGGGGTCGACGGGACGCTGGCTGGCCGAACGCTCGTCGTATAGCCAGCAGCGCGCGATGTGGGCCGAGCCAAAATCGGTCACGGGAACCGGTTGCGCGCAGATCGGCATTCGATAGCTGCATCGCGGCGCGAACGCGCAGCCCGGCGGCAGGCGCAACAGATTGGGCGGCTGCCCCTTGATCGGCTGCAAGCGTTGGCGCCGGCGCGCATCCAGGCGCGGCAGCGAGGCCAGCAGCCCTTGTGTGTACGGCATTTTGGGTTCGGCGAAAATTTGATCGGCGCTGCCGTATTCGACCAAGTTGCCGCCGTACATAACTAGCACGTTCTTGCAGGTTTCCGCCACGATCCCCAGGTCGTGGGTGATCAAGATGATCGCACTGCCGGTCTCGCTCTGCATCTCGTTCATGAGCTCGAGAATCTGGGCTTGAATCGTGACGTCCAGCGCCGTCGTCGGCTCGTCGGCGATCAGCAAAACCGGGTCGCACGACAACGCCATCGCGATCATTACCCGTTGGCGCATACCGCCGGAAAATTGATGCGGGAAATCGCTGTAGCGCTTATCGGGCGCCGGGATGCGTACTTTTTTGAGCATGTCGATCGTCTTGGCGCGCGCGTCGCTGTTATTCAAACCCAAATGCAGGCGTACCGCCTCGGCGATCTGTTCGCCGATGGTCAGCACCGGATTGAGCGAGGTCATCGGATCCTGGAAGATCATTGCGATCTTATGACCGCGGATCTTGCGCATTTCGGCTTCGCTTTTGGTCAATAGGTTCTCGCCTTCGAATAAAATCGCATCGGCGGTAACCGTCGCGTTGCTGGAAAGCAGACGCATGATCGATAACGAGGTCACCGATTTGCCCGAACCCGACTCGCCCACAATCCCCAGCGTCGCGCCCGCGTCCACCGAGAACGACAGGCCGTTGACGGCCGTCACCGGACCGTCTTCGGTCCTAAAGGTCGTCCGCAGATTCTTGACCTCGAGGAGCGGCACGGTTAGATTCCGGTCAACGAAAGGATGAGAAATGCGACCACGAACGTGCCCGCGGTGAATCCTCCTCTC
>DATKGB010000142.1:0-2004 GCA_035544315.1 Verrucomicrobiia bacterium | reverse complement strand
GGGGGAGCGCGGTCGCCCATACCTACGATATCGTGCTGGCCGGCCAAGACGTCATCGATGGCCGGAAGTGCTATCGTTTAGTCTTGCGCACCGACCTGGATCGCGACAAATTTCCGTTGCGCGACGTGTGGGTCGATGAAGAGAGTTTTGAAATTCGCGCGCTGACCTACGACTGGAATTTCGACGACGGTCACCGCGGCGACGTTCACTACGTCTTTGCGTCCGTCGGCCCGCAGGCGTTGTGGGCGATCGTTCACATCGACGCCCAGGTCGCCGCGGTGCGGGAACTCTTTCACACGCGCATCGACCGCGCCGCCGACGACCTGGCCGACATCGAATTTCCGACGACCGAACCCGACGACGATTTCACGCCTCCTTGATCGTCGAACCCATGCGGCCGGTCGGCATGAGCGGGTTGGCCTTGGGGCGAAGCCCGGTCCTACCCTATGGACCATTCGAATTACGCTTCACCGTTCTCTTGGAGATACGGCTCAGCCGGGCTGCGCGCGCTCTTTTCCGAACGCACGCGGCGGCGGCTGTGGCGTGAGGTTTGGGTAGGCTTGGCGCAGGCGCAAGCCCGCGAAGGCCTGGTCTCAGCCGAAGAACTTGCCGACCTCCAGGCGCACGTCGACGGGATCGACATCGAGGCTGCGCTGGCGATCGAGCGCGAGATCCATCACGATTTGATGGCCGAAGTTCGCGTCTTTGCCGCTCAGGCGCCGATCGGCGGAGGGAAACTCCACCTCGGCGCGACCTCGATGGACATCGAGGATACCGTCGAAACGTATCGCTTGCGCCGCGGCCTGGCGGCGATCGGCGCGTCGTTGCACGAACTGTTGGAAGTTTTCGCATCGCGCGTGACCGAACACGCCGACCTCGTCTGCATGGCGTTCACGCATCTGCAGCCGGCCGAACCTACCACGTTGGGCTACCGGTTTGGTGTCTACGCGCAAGACCTGCTCATCGACGACGCAAACCTGCGCTTCGTCTTTGACCACCTGACGGCCAAAGGACTGCGCGGAGCGGTCGGGACGGCCGCGTCCTACGAACATCTCGTCAATCACAGCGGCCGTTCGGCGGAGATGGAAGCGTTGGTGCTCGAGCGTTTCGGATTGCCGGTCCGCGAGATCAGCACGCAGGTCTATCCGCGCAAACTCGACTACTTGCTGCTTTCGGGCTTGGCCGGCTTGGGCGCTTCGCTGTCGAAGTTCGCCGCCGACATTCGGATCTTAAGTTCGCCGGGATTCGGCGAGGTTGCCGAACCCTTCGGCAAAGCCCAAGTGGGAAGCTCGGCGATGCCGTTCAAGCGCAATCCGATCATGTGCGAACGGATCGACTCGCTGGCGCGCTTGCTGGCCGGTTACGCCGACGTTGCTTGGCAGAACGCCGCAACCAACTATCTCGAACGCACGCTCGACGATAGCGCCAATCGGCGCACGATTCTTCCCGAAGCGATCCTGTGCGCCGACGAACTCGTTGCGCTCGCGCGTAAAGTGCTCGAAGGACTGCGGATCGACTTCAAACGCATCACTGAAAACCTTCGCACCTACGCTCCGTTTGCCGGTACCGAGGCCGTGATGATGGAAGCCGTGCGCGCCGGCGGCAACCGTCAGACCCTGCACGAGACGATCCGCGATTGCGCGATGAAGGCGTGGGACGCGCTGGCCAACGGCGAGAGCAATCCGCTGCGTCAACTGTTGACCGAAGAACGCGATCTAACCGCGCTGGTCGATCCCGCGGAAATTCGCCGTCTGCTCGAGCCCGATAAACATATCGGCACGGCGCCGCAACGCGCTCGCGCGCTGGCCGCTCGGATCGACGCCCTTCCCGCATTTCCTATTCAACATGAAGTGAGCATATAACGTAATGAATCCCCGCCCTAAAGGACGAGGCTTTATGGTCCGCTTACGCGGCCACATGCGGGCGCACTACATCGCCCGTTGGAGCAAGAGCACTCACTCCAATCTTCGCAAGATTGCGGGCCGCATTGCGGTCGCTGTGCGC
>DATKGB010000141.1:0-6837 GCA_035544315.1 Verrucomicrobiia bacterium | reverse complement strand
GGGGACCTTGTAGGGATTTCCCCTGGCTTCCCCAATATCTAGGGGTTCTTTGCGCCGGACATTAGAGTAAGTAAGGGAGTTGATGAAACACGAGACGGTCTGCGGGCTGGATATCGGGACCACCAAGACCTGCGCGGTCGTGGCTTCCGATGGCCCTAACGGCCTCGAGATCGTTGGCGTCGGCGAAGCGCCCTCCCTGGGCATGCGTAAGGGCGTAGTGGTTGACTTGGAAGCCACGATCAAATCGATCGAAGCCGCCACCGAGAAAGCCGAACGGATGGCCGGCGTCCATATCCAGGACGTCTACGTCGCAATTACCGGCGAGCACATCCGGAGCACCAACAATCGCGCGGTCGTGGCCGTGTCCTCCGAAGACCGCGAGGTCGGCCAGGCCGACGTCCGGCGCGTTGTCGAGGCTTCCAAAATCATCAATCTTCCGGCCGATCGGCAGATCATTCACGCCTTGCCGCGCTACTTTACCGTCGATGGGCAAGACGGCGTCGACGATCCGGTCGGCATGGCCGGCAGCCGGCTAGAAGTCGACACCCATATCATTACCGGCGGCAGCACGTTTATCACCAACGTGCTCAAGTGCGTGCATCGCGCGGGCTTGGAATCCGTCGGCCTAGTCTTCGAGCCGCTGGCCAGTTCGGCGGCCACCCTGCTGCCCGAAGAGAAGCAAGTTGGCGTGGTGCTGCTCGATATCGGCGGCGGCACCACCGATATCGCCGTCTACTCCGCCGGCAGCGCGCTTTTCACCGCGACCATCCCGGTCGGCGGCAACATTCTGACCAACGATATCTCGCTGGGATTGAAAACCACCCTGGCAACGGCAGAAGAAGTCAAACAGGCGCACGGTACCGGCAGCAAAGAGGGCGAGCCCGAGACGACCTTCGGGGTTCGCACGCTCGACGGGCGCACGACCAAAGAGGTTACCTCGGCGCAGCTGCATCAGATCGTGGTCCCGCGCGTGCTCGAGACCCTGCGCATGGCCAAAGCCAAGATCCTCGAGAACGTGCCGCGCGATTTGGTCTTAGGTGAAGTCGTCATCACCGGCGGCGGTGCGCTGCTGCCCGGCATCGAACCGATCGCCGAAGAAGTCTTCGGCTTGCCGGTGCGCACCGGCGTTCCGACCTCGCCGGTCAACGGTTTGACCGACGCGTTGCGCTTACCGCAGTATTCGACCGCGATCGGGTTGGTGCTGTTCGGGCCGCAAGGTGACGGCGAATACGAAGCGCGCGCGCGACGCGGCGGATCGCTTCTCGCCAAGTTGCGCAATTGGATAGCAGACCTATGGAACTAGACGAACCACAACAACAACAACCGGAACTCTTTCCGATGGAGGCACCCAGAATGGCAGACGCCCGACGTTACGTCCCCGAACACGCTGCGACGATCAAGGTCATCGGTATCGGTGGTGGCGGCTGCAACGCCGTCAACCGCATGATCGAGGCCGGATTGTCGGGCGTGGATTTCTACGCGGTCAACTCCGACGTGCAAGCCCTGCGCAACTCGTTGACCGAGAACACCGTCCACATCGGCAACAACATGACGCGCGGCTTAGGCGCGGGTGCTAACCCGATGCTGGGGCGCGAAGCAGCCGACGATTCGCGCGAAGACTTGAGCCTGGTGCTCGATGGCGCCGATTTGGTCTTCATTACCGCCGGTATGGGCGGGGGAACCGGCACCGGCGCGGCACCGGTGATCGCCGAGCTGGCCCGCGAAGCCGGCGCGCTGACGATCGCGGTGGTTACCAAACCGTTCGCGTTCGAAGGGCGCAAGCGCATGCAGGCAGCCGAACACGGTATCGCCGAGTTGGAACAAAAGGTCGACACGCTGATCACGATTCCCAACGAGCGCATCCTGCAAGTGATCGAAAAGCGCACCCCGCTCAACGAAGCCTTTGCGTTTGCCGACGACGTGCTGCGCCAAGGCATCCAGGGCATCACCGATTTGATCACCCAGCCGGGCTTGATCAACTTGGACTTTGCCGACGTCAAGACGATCATGTCCGACGCGGGTTCGGCGATGATGGGCATCGGCGAAGGCACGGGCGAGCATCGCGCCGCCGACGCCGCCCAAAAGGCGATCGCATCGCCGTTGCTCGAGACGACCATCGAAGGCGCGCGCGGCGTGATCTTCAACATCACCGGCGGCCCGGACATGGCCATGTACGAAGTCAACGAAGCCGCCGAAATGATCGCGCGCGCGGTCGACAACGACGCGCAGATCATCTTTGGTGCCTCGATCGATCCGAATATGACCGGGAAGGTGCGCGTCACCGTGCTGGCGGCGGGCTTCGGTCCCAATCGCGGGTATGCCAAAACGCAGCAAGCCTACACGTTCGATACCGGCAAGCTCGACGCGGTCGCGCCGGTCAACATGGACGACATCGACGTGCCCGCCTTCCTGCGTTACCGGGGATAGGGCTTGAGTTACGCGGCCCGGGTTCTGCTCGATAGCCTAAGTGAATCGGGGGTACGGCTCACCACCATGGAGGTGACCTTCCCCCGGTTCGTGCTTTCGGAATTCAACACGCATCGCGTGCTGTCCCGAAATTCGGCGAGTTCGCGAGCGATTCCGACGAGCAAGATCATCGAACGGCTCGAGAGCGATCCGGTATTTCCCGTCCAGTGGGGTCGCAATAAGGCCGGCATGACGGCCAGCGATATGTTGAGCGACGACGAAATAGAAGAAGGCAAGACGGTCTGGTTAGCCGCTCGGGATGCCGCGATCGCCCAAGCGCGTCAACTGCAAGAACTGCGCGTGCACAAACAAGTCGTCAACCGCATTCTCGAGCCGTACCTGTGGCATACGGTGATCGTCACGGCGACCGAATGGTCGAATTTTTTTGAGTTGCGCTGCTCGCCCAACGCGCAGCCGGAGATTCGTGAAGGCGCGTTGCAGATGCGCCGCGCGCTGGAAGGCTCGAGCCCGGAGCGCGTCCCTCAGGGCGAGTGGCATCTACCCCTCATTCAAGATGACGAGCGTGACTTGGATCGCGAAGTCCTCAAGAAAGTCTCGGCCGCGCGCTGCGCCCGCGTCTCCTACCTCACCCACGACGGCACGCGCGACCTCGAGAAAGACGTCGAGTTGCACGAGCGCCTAAAGCACGACCGGCATCTCAGCCCGTTCGAACACGTGGCCACGCCCGCCGACGACGTGAGCTTCCACGCTAACTTCCGCGGTTGGATCCAGTTGCGCGCCGCAATCGAAAAAGGCTCATATGCACTCGCCGGAGCGTTGTAAAGGGCCCTACCCGCATCTCGAAGATGCCGGCCGCGGGGTCGACGGCGTCGTCGCCAATCAATGCTTGATGGACACGCTCGGCTTTGCGGAGGGATACTACATAAGGGTCTTCAAACGTCCGGTTCTGGGGTCGGGCCACGGCGCCGATCGTAGCCAGGCGTGGAATCACACCCTTCGCGCGTCGCCTCTGATCCTAGCCGTCCTGGGAGAAGGTGGTTGAATGCTCTTGAAAGGATGCGAGTTATTTCAGGTCGCGTGTAGGTTTCGACGGGGTCAACGTTGCGCTGATCGTTTTTATGATAATACTCTCCTGCGTCGAAGGCGCAATAAACTGCGTGGAACAGATCACTCCATTCTTCTTTCGCGCTAGGAGCGCTCGCTGCGAGCCGATCAATCATGAGCCGCCCCCTTAGAGACCGCCTTATCTTGATAGCCCTTCGCCGATCCTGAGAGGTAAATCGGATGCCTGGCGAACGGTAAGGAAGCAAAGGGCCGCTCAGCGGCCTTACCTGACAGTCGGGAGCGCAGGCGAACTTACGACGGAGGGCCAGATCGTGCTTGGCAAGCTATTCGGTGGTAAGAGTAACCGCGGAGTACCTGGCAAAAAGACGCTCTCCAAGTGGTTGGCCGGCTCCGATGTGATCGTGGTCGACCGCTGGCTCCAGAGTTGGAGGGCGGCTCTTCTGGAAATGCTTGACGCGGTGCCCCTGGAAAACTACGCGATGCCTGCAGATCTGGAGAACGGCGGCCGTGAATCGATCAAGAAGAAGGTCATCAGGCTCGTGCTTGGGCCGGAGGCGCCGGGGTCGTCAACGCTCCCGTTAAACTCAACGCAACTGACTTCGGCCAAATTGATCTACGACGAAATCCGCCTATGCGCCCAAGGAGAGTGGCACATAACGTGCGTGGCCGTCTCACTCGCTAATGCGTGTATGGCTTGGTACACGGATAACTTCGACTATGTAGTGAAGATCGCAACGCATACGCTTGAAGAAATGCCACCTCACGCGGCGGAAGCTTTCAGGGTCCGGGCGTTTGGTTATATTTCACTTGGGCAATATCGCATGGCGGCAGACGACCTGCGTCGTGCGCTTGTACTTGAGCCTGGCCTCGATGGCGTTAAAGAGCCGTTGGCGTCCATCGAATCGTGGCTGTAGGGTGAACGGAAGATGCGCACGCCTGGCGGCGAAGAAGTTCGACAAAGTAGATAATGTGAATGACCGACGATCAGATCTCGAATAACCCCACACCACAAGCCCCTCCGGAAGCGACAACCGCGGGGGAGGTGGCGAAGGCGCAAACTCCTATTGCTACCGAGCAAGTGGACGCAACGAACCCACTATTGCTCAAGTTTCTGAGTTCAGAAATAATCGTCATCGGGCTTGCTACACTGGCGGCGTACGCAATTGTATTTAGCTATGAAGCGGGGTTTTGCTATTATTACGGAATTCCGTACAATCTAATATCGCTAAATCTTACGACGGGACTGAGCGTCGCCGTCATCTTGCTTACAGGGTTCTACAGTGTATTGTTCCTCCAATTCCCGTTCGGCAAGGTCTGGCTGATAAAATCCGACGCGGAGTTCCGCTATTGGGCTGACTCGTTCACCTGGTGGATAGTAGTTAGCATTCCCGCGATGTTTTCCGGAATACATTGTGTAGCAATAGCCACTTTGGTTGCCACGGTACACATAGGAAGCGCAAAGATGCGGCAGTTCCTGATGAAATTCGAAGGTCCCAGGAAGGCGCTCTCACAACCGACTGGTCCAATATTTCAAGAGCTAGTCGGTCGCAAGCTTCCGCCGAAGCTCCATTTTATCATCTCGTTGGTAGTTGTGTTTCTCATCGTCTCTTTTGGGTACGGGAGATATCGCGCCTCAACCGATCCGCAATACACGAGTACCGTTGGTGGGAAAAACTATATAATGCTTCAATTCTATGGTGACTACGTCGTCGCAGCGCCCTATGCCATACTCAAGAATCAGACTGTACGGTTCGCGTTCTTTTCCAAAACGATCGACGTTCTTGCAATTCAACCGGGCCTGCGGGTATTTAAGCTAGGCGAAAGGGAGGCTCCTGAAGACCTGGCAGTCAGGCCGCCAATATCAATTCAAACACCGAGGCAAGCTAATCATACGGGATTCTATGGCTGGCTCTATTCCTACTCGTCTTTCTGATCGCCGAAAATCGGGCGCGTCAATCCGGGGACCGGCCCCTTCATCGACGACGCCTAACGGCGCAGGGACGAGAGAAGAGCCGCGGAAAACACCGCTCGCCAGAGTGGGTCAGCATACAACGAAACGAACATTAGGGGATTCGAGTCCCACCTCCCCTACCAACTTTCGAGGCCCCCCGAATACGCATGGTCGGTCCGATTCGACGAGAGAATTCGCATGAACGTTGCAGTCTACCGGGCGACCAAAGCGATTCTTACCGCGGCTTTCATCACGCTAATCGCTGCGCTTATCTTATGTATTCGCTACCCGCATTATGGCTATGGCGACTTTGCATCGCACTTTTTTACCCAGGTTGACTTTACCGAAATTTCAGAACGCGCTCCGTTCACCGCCCAACTCGTTCTCGGATCATATCTGATGGCGTTGGCGGCTAGCTTCGCGGTAGCGTTTGTATCGGCTCGTTTATCCAAGCGAATCGCAGTCGCAATAGCCATGATTCTGCGGTGCATTCCGTTCTTCGTACTGGCGATGGCGCTGACAATGATCTATGTCTTCGACAACGCGCGCGCCTGGCCGAACTGGATCCGGCCGATGTTTGTAGACCCGGACGGTCTATTTACCTTCGCACTCGTAGCGCTCGCGCTTTACCAAATGCCTTCAATCGTCGAGTTCCTGACGGAACACCGCGCTTCGCAAGTTCGCGGGCTCACCAGACTCTTCGCAAGCAAATTGCCGTCGACGCTTGCCGCCTCTATGCTTGCCGACCAGATCTTCGGCCGCCCTGGCGAAGGACGCATGCTTTTCGAGGGTTCTTCACCTGCGTCGCTCATCGCACTCATGATCGCGAGCGCTCTCGTCGTGCTACTCGTTCGCCTTATGGTCGACGTACTTACATCAGGCGGCGGCGCCGGAGTAGCAGACAATGTTTAAGCGGATTTTCGCAGTAGTCGCGTTAGCCGTACTGGCAGGTGTGCTCCTTGGCAGCGCCGTCACGCCATGGGACCCTGGCTTCATTGACGAGAAGTACTGGCATGGAGATCCAGTTCCCCCGAGCTTTGTGAATGCCGGGTCGTGCGGAGGACATGTTTTGGGAACGGACGACATCGGTCGCGATCTCCTATCGCGATTATTCGTTGCAACTCGCACGAGCCTTTCGTATGGGCTTCTTGCGGTATTCTTCGAAGCCATCGCAGGCTTGGCTCTCGGTGCCCTGGCGCGCTACGGCGGCTTTTTGGTGCGTTTCATGGTCACGTGCTTCGCTGACGCCGCTGCCTGCTTTCCGCTTTGGCCGATCATCGTACTCGTCGCAGTGTTTGGCGTGCGCGGGCACGCCACCCTGAACGCTGGGTTCATCGCCGCCGCTGCCGGCATTCTGCTATCCCCAAAACTCGTACGATCGATGGCTCTTGGAC
>DATKGB010000140.1:0-2385 GCA_035544315.1 Verrucomicrobiia bacterium | reverse complement strand
TTGAGACCGCCGACGGTCTCGGCGACGGCCCACAAATATTTTGCGCTGGTCCAGGGCGAGAGATACATGCCGCGATTGGTCAGCGAACCGCCATCGAACCACTCGCCGAATTCACCCGGGACGGTGTTGCGCGGGCTGCCGCCTTCCATCACTCCGTAAATCGCGCTCAGAAAACGTACGGCGTCTTCGATCATGCCGTTGCGCGCCAGCGCGACGACGTACCACAGCGTGAGGTCCGGCCAAACGCCGCCCAGCAGACCGAAGCCGTAGGATGGGAAGTACCAGGAGTCGGCCGTCGAGATGGTTCGCAACCCGATCGGCGTCACGAAATCGGCCTCGCCTAGACGCTTGAGGATCGCTATCCGCTGTTCGGGTTCGGCGATATCGAACAGCACCGGAAAGACCTCGTCGGCCGTAAAGTTGTCTTGATAATTCATCGCACCGTCGTAGTTGAGCACGAACCCGACGGTGTCGGCGTTGTAGAGGTAGCGCATCATCGCTTCGCGCATCGCTTTGGCTTCGCCCGAGTACTTCTCCCAATGCGCGTTGTCGCCGGCCACCGCGCATAGCATTGCCGCGGCTTCCAGCGCGAACACTCCCTCGGCATTGATTTCGGTAACCGCCCCGTCGAGCGTATAGTTCGGAATGATGTTGCGCCACGACGAGATGCCGTACATATCGACACCCTTGGCGCGCGCAAACAACAGTCCGTTAGCGTCGCGCTGGGTCAACATGTAATCGGCGATCTTCACGATGAGGGCCAGATAATCGCGCACCCATCCATCGTCGAGGGTCGCATTGTAGTGATGCAGCATCGCGATGAGGTGCAACGGCGTGTCGTCGTTGATGTTCAGGTCGTAGGCCGTCTTGAACGCCGTCACCCCGCGCACGTACTCGATCATCAAGCCGCTCTCGTCCACGAATCGGTTAAAGACTTCCAGCGAGTCGCGGCTGAAGCCCGGCAAGAAATAATCGTAACCGTGGACGAACCACGAAGTGTCGCGCGACACCAAGATGTCCGAAGGCGGAGAGTTGGTCGATCCCCAGCCGTTGGGATACTCCTTGACAATGCGCAGCATATTGGCTTTGGCCCAGACGATGCCGCGCGAGATCACCGGCGACGGAACCATAAAACGCGCGTCGGACATTTTCTCGGCGAAATAGCGCTGGGTGTCGTGGAGCGCGCGCGGATCGCGCAGCAAGCGCTCGAGCTCGGGTTTGCCCTTGGCTTCCTCGGCGTTGGCGACCACCGCTAATCGCAGCGCCTCGCGCGATCCGGGCGCGATCGTTATCCGATACTCCAGCGCGCCGTAAATGCGCCGGCTGACCCATTCGGCTTGCTGCGGGGTCACCTTGTCGAGATGCTGTTCGGGACGCAGCGTCCCGCGCCGCATATTTTGCAGCAAGCTCTGTTCGCGCAGCGAGACGACCGCCTCGTACGGATCGCGTGAGGCGCCCCACCAACGTTCGTAGCCGCTCTCGCGATTTTTGGACGAAATTAGCGATCCATTGACGCGTGCCTCGACTTCGTGTTCGGGCTCGCCGTAAAAGCGTTGTCCGACCAGCAAGGCCCACGGAAAGACCAAGACCTCGACCGGCTCGGAGGTCGGGTTGTAGAACGTCAGGTCGACCACGAAGCTCACGCAACGATCGAACGTCGGCCCGTGCGGAACGTAGAACGCTTCCGAGACGTGCAGGCGATGTTCGAGCGTGAACTCGGCGATCTGCGCGTACGGTAAGAACGTAAACTCGCGCGTCACCTGATGCGGGAAGAAGGTCTGCGTTCCGCCGCCCAGCCGATAGGCGATCTGGTGGGTACCGAAGATGATCCGGTCGGTGTCGGCGTCCCACAATCCGCGCACGCCGCCTTTGGCCGTCGACTGCACGAAGGATTTGAAATTCCCCAGTAGCATTCCGTATGGGGTTTCGCTCTCGGGAAGGACATAGGCACAGAACTCGTTGTGCTGCGCGTCGTAGGACATCCTCATCGTTGGCTGGGTGTTTTCCCCAGGACCGCCCGGCCCTCCGCGCGGAACCACGCTGGCCAATGCCGATAGCTCGATGCGTGCAGGCGCCCGCCAAGATCAATTTGACCCTAGAGGTACTGGACCGGCGATCCGACGGCTATCACGGCATTCGCAGCCTTATGGTGCCGGTCAACCTTTGCGATGAACTAGAGATCGCTCCGGCCGAGGCTTTTTGCTTCGAGTGTGACCGGCCGGCCCTGCTCGCTGACAATCTCGTCGTCCGTGCCTACGATGCACTCGGGCTGGACGAGCCCCATTTTCGCCTCACCCTCCACAAAAGAATCCCGGTAAGAGCCGGACTGGGCGGCGGTTCCAGCGATGCTGCGGCCGTGCTGCTGGCGGCCATGGATGGAGCCTT
>DATKGB010000139.1:0-4019 GCA_035544315.1 Verrucomicrobiia bacterium | reverse complement strand
GTGGAGGAAGGCCGGGGCCCGGATCGTGGCCGAGTCCGGGGAATCGGCCGCCCACGCCGCCGACAAGATCGTCTCAAAGCTCAGCCTGGGCCAAACCCGCCAACTCGCGCGCCTGCTCGAAGAGATCGCCTCCCTCGGGCGACGCTAGCGTTCTTCGGGCCCAAAGATCGGCGGCTCGGCGTACGAGTCGTAACCGCCGCGATAGACGACGCCGGCGAGATAGAGCCCGTGTGGAACGGCGGTTAGGCCGGCTGACGTGCGGTCGCGCGCGGCCATAACGGCGGGGATCGACTCGGGATCGCGGCGCCCCGTTCCGCATTGGATCAACGTGCCCACGATCGTGCGCACCATCTTATGTAAGAAGCCGTCGCCCGTCACTTGGATGCGGATCAAACCGCAGCGCTGCTGCACGGTGAATGCATGGATCGTTCGCACGGTGATCCCGTTTTCGGGCAACGTCGCGCAGAACGAACGAAAATCGTGCGTGCCGATGAAGTGTCGCGAGGCGTCGGCAAAGCTGTCCAAGTCGATCGGCGCCCACACGTGGGCGGCGTAGCGCGCGAGCAACGCCGACGGTTCGGAGCGATTGAGAATCGCGTAGACGTAGGTGCGTTCGATCGCCGAAAAGCGCGCGGAAAACTCGGCGTCGACGACGGCGGCATCGCGCACGCTCACGTCGCCCGGCAACACGCTCTTGAGCGCGATCGACAGACGCTCGAACGGGAACGTCGAGCGGGCGGTCGTGAAACTGACGACCTGCCCGCTCGCGTGAACGCCGGCATCGGTACGTCCCGCCGCCGCAAGTTTGATCGGCTCTTCGAAGACGCGCGAAAGTGCTTTTTCGAGCACACCCGCAACCGAACGCAGTTTCGGTTGGAACTGCAGACCGCAAAAGGACGTGCCGTCGTATTCGACGGCCAGACGAACGTTGACGCGCTCTAGCAACATCGGGCCTACAGTTTGGTCGACCAGCCGACGAACGGCAGCAGCACGCGGTTCCGATCGGCCTCGGTGCCGTCGTCGAACTTCGCTGCATAGTTAAGATAGCGAAGGCCCGCCGAGAACGTCGAGCGCCCGCGAATCACCGACCAGCCCGCATGGGCGTCGACCAGCGAGGCCGTCTCGGCCGTCGTCGTGAACCTGATCGTCGTCCTCGGAACAAAGCCCGGTTCGTCGCTCGAAGAGCTCACGGTACCGGTTTGGGCCAGGCGGGCGTGCATGCTCGGCGAAGCCGCAACCGATAGATCGAGGCGCTGGGAGCCGCGCGTCAGGAGATTCGCGCCAATCTCGTAGCGCGCACCGACAACGCGCGACGCGTCGACCCCATCCGCAACCAAGTTTACGGTGTAGGAGCCCGCCGGAAATGAAGCCAGGATAGGCGCATAGGTCGTGGTCTGATTGATCACGGTTTCGCCCATGCCGATCCAGGCGCGCCGGCTGGGCAGCGCGTAGCGCAGCGCACCGTCGAGCATCCCAATCTTCGTTCCGCTCGCGGTTCCCGGCGCGGGATTCACGTAGCCGATCGGGCCGATCGGCGGCAGGCCCTCGAGAAAGAGTGAGAAGCGCCCCTCGCGATGCTCGATCCTGAAGATCGGTACCGGAATCAACGGCAGGGTCGCGCTACCCCCCACAGCCTCGGAGTGCGTGCCGATCGTACCGTTCAACGTCACGCCGATCGTCGTCTCGCCCGCCCGCGTAAACGTCGTCGCGCACGCCAAGATCGCGGGAACCAAAAGTGCCGCGAACATCGCTCGCTTTTTCAAAGACTCGTCCCTTCCACATGTTGGGTTGCACGACGACTTCGCGCACAACGCAACGGGCACCGCTTTCGCGATGCCCGTCGAGCTTGGTCGATGCTCCGCTTACGCGGCGACGCGCACTGGAACCGGGCGCTTCTCGTCCAGATCCAACAGATCGGCCCACGACGTGACGTCGGTGCGATCCGGCGCGACTTCTTTGCGCAGGTTCTCGAAATATTCTTTGGACTCGTCGCTGTAGGAGTGTGCGAGCCACTCGTCGTTCCAGGCTTCTATTTCCTGGGGCGACTTCTTGTCGACGAACGGCCTGACGTACGCCTCGATCTCGGCCTCGTCTTTCGAGCCGCGAATCACTTCAAGCAGCTTGGGGCCCTCGATGCCTAAGAAGTCGAAAACCGCCTGATCCATCGGGCAATCGAAGTTGTACTCGCCGACGTTTCCGTGGGCGACCGCTTTGCCCTTATCGATGGCCCGCCCGATTTGGACGACGCCCAGTACTCGCTCGCGCACGCTGCGCGGATATTCTTTGGTAAGGTCCATAAGGCTCTCCCTTGCTTGCTCGGAAAATGCGGTTGCAAGGATGTGAACCCAGGCTACTTTGGATAAGTTTCAGCCTCAACGTCCGCGGTCGCAGGCGGGGTGGTGGCAACCGCAGCGCTCGAACGGCGCGGCCTCGCCGTCGGCGACATCGAGTTCGCCGCACCGCGGGCTGCAGTGGAGCTGCCCCAGGTCCACCATACAGGTGCACTGCGGATGCGCGCACTTTACTCCATCCATATCTAGTTACCCGTGCTGACGCTGCAGCGGAAAGAGGATGACGTCTCGGATCGATTGCTTGTTGAGCAGCAGCATCGCCAGCCGGTCGACGCCGATGCCGATGCCGGCGGTCGGCGGCATGCCGTATTCCAGCGCGCGTACGAAATCCCAATCCGGTTCGGGGATCTCATCGTCGCCCTTGGCGCGGTCGGCAACCTGCGCTTCGAAGCGGGCGCGCTGGTCGTCGGGATCGTTGAGTTCGGTAAACGCATTGCTCAGTTCCATCCGCGCGCAGAATAATTCGTAGCGGTCGACCAGATCCGGGTCGCCCGCTTTGCGTTTGGCCAGCGGCGAGATCAGCACCGGGTAGTCCGTCACGAAGGTCGGTTCGATCAAATGCGGTTCGAGCACGCGTTCGAAAATCTTGTCGAGCGCGTGACCGTGAGTCGGCGAGGCCGGTAAACCGAGATCGCGCAGGATTTTGGCGGCCCCGACCGGGTCGAGCAACTGCTCGCGCGTGTAGCCGCCGTGCTTGGCAAGCCCATCGAGATAGGCGACCCGCGCGAACGGGCGTTTGAACGAGATCGTCTCGGATTCGCCGTGCGGAAGAGCGTCGCTGCCGCCGGTGATCGTAGCGGCCAAATGCGCGATCAGCGCTTCGTTGAACTCCAGCATGTCGCCGACGTCCCAGTAGGCCGCATAGAGTTCGAGCATCGTGAACTCGGGGTTATGGGTTGTGTCGATGCCTTCGTTGCGGAAGATTCGGCCGATCTCGTAAACGCGCTCCATCCCGCCCACGATCAACCGCTTGAGGTTGAGTTCGGTCGCGATGCGCAACTGCATGGTTTGATCGAGCGCGTTGACGTGGCTGACGAACGGCCGCGCCGCCGCACCGCCGGCAACGTGCAGCAACGTGGGGGTTTCGACTTCGAGGAACCCATGCGAATCGATGAAACGCCGCATCTCGGCCACGATGGTACTGCGACCGATAAACGCATCGCGCACCTCGGGATTGACGATCAGGTCGACGTACCGCTGACGATACCGTTTTTCGACATCTTGCAAACCGTGCCACTTGTCGGGCAACGGAGCCAACGATTTGGACAACACCGTAAAATCGCTTAGGTGGAGCGTGAGCTCGCCCATGCGCGAGCGAAACACGTAGCCGGCAATGCCGACGATGTCACCGCGTTCGATGTCTTCCCAATCGGCAAAGCGCTGATCGCCGATTTCATCCTTGCGGACGTACAGTTGGAATCGGCCGCTGCGGTCGCGCAGATCGGCGAAGATCGTCTTGCCTTTGGACCGCACCGACATCACGCGCCCGGCCAGATGCCAGGTCGAATCTTGAGCCTTCTCTTCGGGGCCGAGGGCCGTGTAGCGCTGCGCAAGTTCCGCGCAGGTCGCGTCGATTTCGAAGCGCGTCTGCGCGAACGGATCGCGCCCACGCGAGCGCAAAGCGCCCAGATGCTCGCGTCTGGCCGCTACCAGCGCCGCTTCGGTCTT
>DATKGB010000138.1:0-22992 GCA_035544315.1 Verrucomicrobiia bacterium | reverse complement strand
GGAGGGAGAGAAAGACCACGTCGCCCGTGCCGCAGCACAGATCGAGGACCGTTCCGCCGACGGGTGCGTTCAGAATCGCGATCGCGCGCTTGCGCCAGCCTCCATCCATCCCCGCGCTGATCACGCGGTTGGCGACATCGTAGCGCGGAGCGATCCGCGCGAACATGTCGCGGACGAAGGCGCCCTTGTCGTGCTGCGGTGGACCGCTTGTTTCTGAGGTCATGGGTGGGCCCTTGCTTTCTCTTTGACGGCCTCGCGGGCCCCTTGCCGCCGGGCCAAAGCCGGGGATGGAGAGACGACATGATCGCGCTTTCGTCGGTCGATCAACTGGTATGCGCCGTGCGAAACGCCCGCGAGGTGACGTTTGGGGCCTACGTTTTGCACCCGGGGCGCCTGATGAGCGCGCTGGAGGACGCCGCCCGCGCGGGCGTACGGCTGCACGTCCGAGCCGAGGCTCAGCCATACCGCAACGGCGGCGGCGGCCAAGCCAACGCTGCCGCGGTGGCGCGACTGCGCGCCCTGGGTGCCGATGCGATCGTGGTCGACGGCCTACACTTCAAAGGCGCCGTCGTCGATCGCGCGCTTTTCCTCGACGATCGCAATTGGGCCGATCGTGGTGACACGATCCTGCGCGACGACGACCCGCGCGATGTAGGCTTGGCGCGCGACGCCGTCTCGGGGCGCCCCGTCGCGTCGACCGATCGCCTCGCGGTTCGAAAGGTCGATGCCCTCGCGCTCGAAGCGCGCGTTCTTGCCGACGCATCCGCGAACGCCGACATCGAGGTCGAAACCGAATCGTTCTCGTTCGGCCCGCAACTCTACGAAACGGTTGCGCATCTGGCGAAACTGGGTCGCCACGTCCGTCTGCTCGTCGATCGTCGCGACCTCGCCGGAAACCCGCGCGAGCGCGTTGCGCTAACCGACCTCGCTCGAGACGGCGTCCAAATCCGCAACTGCGCATCGACCGAAAAATTCGCGGTCGCCGGACGCCGCGCGTGGGTCGGATCGGCCAACGCCACCTACGGCGTTCCCACTCAACGCGATTGGGGAATCCGCACGGAATCGCATGCGATCGTCGACCATTTACGAACAACGTTCGAAGCGAATTGGGGAAAAGGCGCACCGGTACTTCGACAAGCTGGGCATGACACAATGTGTCAATAGGGAGTTGCGCCGAATAATGCGCGGGCGTTTGCGTCGGTTTGCGCGAGCACTTCGTCTAGCGAAACATCGAGTACGCCACTAAGGCGTTCCGCTGTCGCCGCCATGAATGCGGGTTCGTTGCGCCTTCCACGGTAGGGAATCGGCGCGAGATACGGACAATCGGTTTCCAAGATCAATGCTCGGAGACCGACCGCTCGAACCGCCTCGCGCAAACCATCGGCGGTCTTGAACGTCAGAACGCCGCCGATTCCCAGTCGCAGATCGAATTCGTCTACGTAGGTTTTCGCCTGGTTTGCATCCCCGGTAAAACAGTGAATCACGCCGCGCATACCCGGCGCGAACTCCTCGCGCAAAACCGCTCGGAAATCATCGTAAGCATCCCGATGATGGAAGATGACCGGCAGATCGCGCTCGCGAGCGAAGCGAATCTGCGCGCGCAAAACGCGGACCTGGGCGTCTCGAGGACTGTGATCGTAGTAATAGTCCAACCCCGTTTCGCCGATGGCAACGACACAATCATCGAGCAGCGCATCCAGCGCCGCCGCGATGTCGTCCGGGGCGTCCTTGGCCTCATGCGGATGAATGCCAACCGAAGCACGCAATCCATACCGGCGCGCGCAATCGGTTGCCCGTGCGCTGTCGGCCAGGTCGCAACCGACGGTAATCATCGCCGAAACGCCGGCAGCCCGCGCTCGCTCCACGACCGCCTCCCGATCCTCATCAAATTGTTTGTCGTGGACGTGCGCGTGCGTATCGATCATCGCGGTTTTCTAGGCGGAAACGTCGACGACGCGATTGCGGCCTAGCCGTTTCGCCTGATACAACGCCCGATCGGCGCGCTCCAACGCCGTGTCGGCCGTTTCGCCGATCTCGATCGTGGCTACGCCGATCGACGTTGTGACCGGGCTGCCGTTGGAATACTTCGAGCCCGAAGATTCGATGGAGGCGCGAAGGCGCTCGCCGACATGTAACGCGACCTCACGCGACGCGCGGGGCATGACCACCAGGAACTCTTCGCCTCCGATGCGTCCGGCGTAGTCGCCCTCGCGAATCGAAGTGACGATCACACCGGCGATGCGCCGCAAGCAGTCGTCGCCGGCTGCGTGTCCGAGTTCGTCGTTGACCGATTTGAAACGATCGATGTCGAGCAGGAGCACCGCCCCGGCCGAGCCTACGTCCGCACTGTCGAGCATGCTCTGGAGTTCGTGCAGAATCGTCCCTCGATTGGGTAAACCGGTCAGGGTATCGGTGGTGGCGGCGGTCCGCGTCTGCGAAATCGAGCGCATGTCGCGCATCAACGGTGCGATCTCGGCTGCGGCTTTGACGTACTGTCGAGCGTCGGACGCGGGGGCTTCGTGATGGCGGTGAACGATCAGCGCGCCCAACGGTTCGGAATCGTCCCGATCGAGAATGGCGATGACGTGGACCACACCGCGCTCGCCGTGCAGCGTGACCGTCGGTCGCGAAGCAAAGCGCATGCGCGCCAGCGCGCGTCGTTGGAGGTCGAGAGCGTCCTGGTCGGGGGCTTGACCCAACGTCGCAATCGTCGGCCAGTGATCGGTATGCGGAGCTGCCGCGCCCAAGATGGTGAGCGTCTCGTCGAAAAGCGGTCCGTGCAACGCCCCGAGAATCGAGTTGATTTGCGGCACCGGATCGCGCGACGCGACCATGGCTTGCATCGCGTCGCGAACCAAACGAAGCCGCCGGATCTCGAGCACCTGATCGTCGATGCGCCGCCAACCGTACGCGGTGAGCACCAGCGGTAGCCACAGCGCGACGGTAAGACCCGTCGAAGCGTGCGGCCACATCATCGTCGTGACGTACGCCCAAACGACGGTCATGCTGGTTCCCCACCACACGCGGCGATCGCATGCCAAACGCAGGGAAACGTCGCCGATGCCTAGTCCCGAACGCAACGCCACGAACAGCG
The DNA here is from genome assembly GCA_035544315.1 of Verrucomicrobiia bacterium. Classification (GTDB taxonomy): domain Bacteria; phylum Vulcanimicrobiota; class Vulcanimicrobiia; order Vulcanimicrobiales; family Vulcanimicrobiaceae; genus JALYSX01. The sequence goes on along the minus strand of DATKGB010000138.1, from coordinate 19,898 downwards.
ACGCCGTAAAGATCACCAGCAGCGTCACCGCGATGACGATGCCGAAGAAGACGATCGCGTCGGCGGCCGTCGGTGCGGTTGCCAGCGCGAAGATCCGGTCGTGAAGAGGAGAGATCGCCAAAATCGCCAGCACGCGAATGCCGCCCTGACGCGCGAGCTCGATGCCGCCGTCGCGGCGGCGAAGTGCGGCCGCGATGCCGAATCCGACGAGCGCCGCCAGCGCTGCGGCGGTTGCGCCCATGTAGCCGAACAGCGGCACTTCGATCGGTGAATCCAAGAACAGCGCTTCGGCCGAAAAACTCCCGCGACGCAAACGTAACCCGCGAAGCGGCACGCCGTTGCTCGCGACGAAGGCCAGCGCCAAGGTCGCGCAAATCAACAGCGTCGCCGACCTCGCATCGAAGTGAGGTCGCCCGTAGGCAACCATAGCAGCCACCGCGGCCAGCGCCACGCAAAACGTTGCCAGGCAGGCCAGCGCGTGACGACGTTCGCGTTGCTCGGAAGTCATGGGTCTGCGGCGATCTCGATCCGGGGAAAGAGCGCGTCTCCGGGAGCGGTGTGCGTTCCCGAAGCGAGTTGTCCCCACACCAACGCGTTGTCCCAGTTCGCACCGATCTGGCCGGGGGCGCCGATTTGGCGCCACATCTCGGCGCTACGCTCGGGCATGAACGGGTGCAGTAGGATCGCCAGCCACCGTAGGCCTTCGCACAGATCGTACAAGAGGCTATCGAGAGCGTCGTTCTGGCCGTTTTTGTAGAGCGTCCAAGGCTTGCGCTCGTCGATCGCGCGGTTGAGCGCGGTGACGAGCTGCCATATCGTTTCGAGCGCGTCGCGGAACTCCAGCGCGAAGATTTTGCCGCGCACTTGCTGCGGCAGATCCGCGAACCTCTTTGCGAACTCACTTGCTGCATCGGCGCGTGGAACGATACCCTCGCGATATTTCTGCAACATCGCTAGCGAGCGGCGCATGAGGTTGCCCAGGTCGTTACCTAAATCGTTGTTATGCCGTCCGACGACCTTCTCGTCCGAATACGAAAAATCGCTACCGAACGAGGCTTCGCGCAACAGGAAATAGCGCAGCGAATCGGCGCCGAAGCGTTCGGCCAGCGCGAACGAATCGACCGCGTTGCCCAGCGATTTGCCGATTTTTTGGTCGTCGAGCGTGATCCAGCCGTGAGCGAAGATTTGTTGAGGAGCTTCTTCGCCCAGCGCCCACAGAATCGCCGGCCAGATGAGCGTGTGAAAGCGCGCGATTTCCTTGCCGACCAACTGCACCGTCGCGGGCCAATAGGTCGAGAACTTTTCGCGATCCGATGCCCAGCCGATCGCGGTGATGTAGTTGAGCAAGGCGTCGAACCACACGTAGATCACGCCGCTGCCGTCGGGAACCGGAATACCCCAGTCGAAGTTGCTCCGGGAGATCGAAAAATCTTCCAGTCCTTCTTCTAGCAGCGACATCATTTCGTTGTAGACCGAGCGCGGGCGCACGAAGTCGGGATTGGCGCGAAAATATTCGAGCAGACGCGCGTTATACTTGGAAAGGCGGAAGAACCAATCGTCTTCGGCGAGCCATTGCACCTCGCGGCCGCACATTGGGCATCGTCCATCGACGAGTTTGGATTCGAGCCAGAACGTCTCGTCGGGAACGCAGTACCAGCCTTCGTATTTACCGAGATAGACGTCGCCGCTTTCGCGCAAGCGTTCGAAAATCGCGACGACGGCGCTCTCGTGGCGAGCCTGGGTCGTGCGAATGAAGTCGTCGTATTCGACGTTGTAGAGTTTGAAGAGCGATTGCCAGCGCGGTACGAGCTCGTCGCACCATTGTTGCGGTGTCTTGCCGGCGGCAGCCGCCGCGTCGGCGACCTTTTGGCCGTGCTCGTCGGTGCCGGTCAAGAAAAAGGCGTCGCCTTGCGTGCGCGCGGTGCGCGCCAGCACGTCGGCGACCACCGTGGTATAAGCGTGGCCGATATGCGGATTGCCGTTGATATAGTAAATCGGCGTGGTAACGTAATAGGCGCGCTTCATGAACGTTATGTAGTATCGTGCCCGGTCGTCAAGCTCCCTTCGCGTTTGCGGGCGGTCGCGCGCGCGTAGAGCTCGCGGCGCGCGCCCAGGCCGCGTTCGGCCAACGATTTTGCGATCGTCGCGACCGGCGTCCCCTCGGCCAGGAGCGCGTCGATCGCGGCGTCGACGATAGCTTCGTCGGGCGGCGAGGCCTCTACGGGGGCCTTTCCAGCCAAAACCAAGACGATTTCGCCGCGGACCGGATCGGCCAAGGCGGCGGCGACCTGGTGCGGCGTGCCCAAAATCTGTTGCTCGTGGAGCTTCGTATATTCGCGCAAGACGAACGCGCGGGCGTCGGGAGCGATTGCGTCGAGGTCCGCCAGCGTCGCGCGGATGCGTTGCGGTGACTCGTACCAGACGCTCGTCATCCCCGTCGCCAGCGCCGCAGACAACGCTTCGCGGCGCGCGCGTACGGCGCGCGGCGGGAAGCCTTCAAAAACGAACCGGCGCAGATCGAAACCGGAGAGCAGTGCGGCGCCTAACGCGGCGCTGGGTCCGGGCAGAGCTTCGACTGCGATGCCCTGCGCGCGCGCGGCGGCCGCCAATTCCACCCCGGGATCGGAGATGCCGGGCATACCGGCATCGGTCGTGACGGCCACGAGTTGGGTGCGCGCCCGTTCGAGGATGTTGGGGGTCGAAGACATCGCATTGTGCTCGTGATACGACCAGATCTCTTTTCCCGGCAATCCCAAGGCGCCCAGCAGTTTGCGCGCGACGCGCGTATCTTCGGCGACCAGCAGGTCGCATTCGCGCAACGCATCGATCGCCCGAAGGGTGATATCGCGCAAATTTCCTAACGGCGTAGGGACGAAGACGAGCGACACGCGCTAAGACACTAAGAACGGAGGACGTGCCAGACTTGCCCCAACGAAGGCGCCCGTCCGTACAACAGCATGCCGACGCGATAAAGTTTACCGGCCAAGACGGCGATCGCCCACGCCGCTGCGATATTGAGCGCGACCGAGATCAGGATCTGCCACATCGGCACTTCGCTCATGACGATGCGCGCAAACAGAACGAACGGCGACAGCACCGGAACGAACGATATCGCAACGGCCCACGGAGCGTCGGGTGCACCAAGCGCTCCCATCGAGATGAGCAGTGCTGCGATGACCGGCAACGCCAACGGAAGCGAAACGCTGCCTAGGTCTTCGGTGCGGCTGATGAGCGAGCCCATTCCCGCAAACATCATCGAGAACTGCAAGAAGCCCAAGACGAACAGGACGAAAAATGAGATCAGCACGGTCGGCGTGATGGTTCCATTGAGCAACGCGGACATGTCCAGGCCGGTCCCAAGCGAGGCGTCGCCTTGCGCCGGATGTCCGCCGGTGAACAGCGAGAAGGCGACCCAGATCGCCATCTGGATGACGCCCAACGTGGCCGCAGAGGCGATCTTTCCGTAGAGTAACGGCGCGGGAGAAATCGATGCGACGAGTAGTTCGGCGATCCGGCTGGTCTTTTCTTCGGCGACCGAACTCATCACGATCTGACTGTTGATCAGGATCAGCAAATAGAGAAAGAAGATCAAGGCGGAACCCACGCCGAACGCGGCGGCGGCCTGCCCGCTGGATCCGAACTTTGCCGAAACGGTCCGGGTCTTCGAACGAATGTTGACCAGTTGGTCTGCCTTGGAAGCCGAAACGCCGGTTCCCAACGCGACGTTGAGTGGGCGAAGGTCGTGAACGATCGTACCGGTGGCGTTGGAGTTGGGTTTAAGCGCGTAAATCGCTAGGTCGAGCCCTTTGGCATCGCGCCCGATCGCGACTTGGAGACTGGCATCCAAGCGTTTGAGCGTCGTTACCGTGGGTGCCGCGGCGGACGTTTGAACGTTTACGATCCTAAAGTCGCGCGATAGCGCTTTGCGAGCGGGCGTCGTCAATGCCGCGCTTCCGGCCAGAACAATTCGCGCATTGTTATCGTTAAAACCGCTGTTGAGCAATCCGTTCATCCGGGTAAACGCGAAGATCGCTAGAAGTCCGAGGATCAATCCGATTTGGAACGGACGCGACTTGATGCGGCGAACGATTTCCGCGGAATAGACGACGATAAAATCGTTGAAATCGTTCATGCCGGAACCTGCTCGCTGGCGCGGATGTAGATATCGTGTAGCGACGGTTCGATAACCTCGAACGACGTGACCGCTTCGACGCCTACCAGCGAACGGAGGGTCGCGGCGAAGTCGGTGTTTGCCGGTAACGAGTAGTCGAATCTTCCGTCGTTGTCGGCCACGAAAAAAGCGCCCTCGACGCGCTCGAGCATGGCGCGCACCGCCGAGCTGCCCGGCGCGACGCGGAGGATGCGGGTCGGCCACGCGGCGCGCAGTTCGTCAAGCGTGCCCGACGCGCGGTTCTCGCCGGCACTGATGATGCAGAAGCGACTGCAAAGTGCTTCGAGCTGCCACATTTGGTGCGACGAGAGGATCAACGTCGTCCCTTGGGCCTTCAGTTCGTTGAGGATATTCAGCAGCATGTCGGCGTTGACCGGATCCAAACCCGAGAACGCCTCGTCGAGAACGAGCAGTTCGGGGTCGTGCACGGCAGCGCAGGCGACCTGAACTTTCTGTTGATTTCCCTTGGACAGTTCGGAGCACGGACGATCGGCGTATTGGCCGATTCCCAGGCGTTCGATCCAGGCGTCGGTGCGTTTGGTGATTTCGGGTTCGACCAAACCATGGAGCCGTCCGAAGAACGCGATTTGTTCGCTCACTTTCATCTTGGCGTAGAGCCCGCGCTCTTCGGGCAAATAGCCGCAGCGGCGACGCATCGAGCCGTCGACCGGTTTGCCGTTCCATGCGATGCTTCCGCCATCGGGCGTAAGGATGCCTAAGATCATGCGCATCGTCGTCGTCTTGCCCGCGCCGTTGGGCCCGATCAATCCGAACGTGACGCCGTCGTCGACGCGAAACGAAACGTCTTGCACGGCGCGGACTTTTCCAAACTCTTTATGGACGTGGTCGATGGCGAGCATGCTACTCCTTAGCGAGAACGACCGCGCGCGATGCGCGCGGCAAGGCCCACATCACCAGCGCGGCGACGATGAAGCCGACGTAGTACGAGAGATCGCCGAGCTGCGGGAACGCTTTGGCAAACGGTCCGGTATAGATGGCTTGATTCCAGAATGGGCCCGACGCAGCCAGCCCGACCAGCCACGCCATCGTACCGTTGCGCCACAGCGGAACGTTTTGCGGATCGGCCGCCGCGCCGCCGCGCCGCAGCCAATCGACCAGCACGACGGCCGCCCAGGGTGACGCCCAGTACGACAACAGCAGCAAGAAGTTGGTGTAGGCCGCCGCGGTATCCTTTGGGTGGCCGCCGGCACTGGCGATCAGCGCGCCCAAAACGCCGACGACGGCGGCGACGATCCAACGCGGGACGCGCACGCTAAAGGCGACCAGTGCGGCCAGCGCGCCGGAATACAGGTTCATGCAGTTTGCCGTGAGCGTTCCCAGCACGACGGTTAGCAACACGAGCTTGGCGACGATGCCCGAACCGAGCAGCGTTGCGATCGCGTCGGTGGGTATCGACGACGCGCCGACGGTCGGAACCGCAACGACGGTTGCCGCACCTAAAATTTCCAACGCGATGCACGGGAACGCACATCCCACGAACGAGTACAAGAAAACTTTGCGCGCATCGCTCTTTTCGGGAAGGTAGCGCGAGTAGTCGCAGGCCGCCGGCACCCAGCCGGTCGCATACGAAAACGCGAGCGCGGTCGCGAAGATGAAGCCGGCCAGCGCGCCGCCTGCCGCGATCGGCGCGTGCGGGTTGAACGGCGCGGCCCAGTTTAGATGCTTGAACGTATCGTACGAAAGCAGGATGAATCCGGCCGCCAGCAGCACGACGCACGTTTTCTCGAAGGCCGCAATCATATTGTAACCGTAGACCGCAAGGGCGACCTGCAGCACCAGCATGATCAGCAGACACGCGAAATAAGGCAGGCCGGTGATCGTTTGCAGAGCGTACGAACCGAAAATCGTGTTGATCGCGAACCAGCCGACGCCGGCCAGAAACGAGAGCGTCGCGGGTGCGAGATTCCCATATCGTCCGAAGGCCAAGCGCGCGGCGACCATCTGCGGCACGCCGTAGCGCGGACCGAACAACGCGAGAACGCCCAGCAGCGCGAACCCGACGACGTTGCCGATCACGATGCCTAGAACCGCGCTGCGCATGTCCGTGCCGTAAAGCCCGACGACGAAGACGCCGACCATCCAGGTCGCAATTTCGGCGTTCGCCGAAAACCAAACACCGAACAGATCCCGCGGATGACCGTGACGCTGCGCCGCGGTCACCGTCTCGATGCCGGTGGGTTCGATCTCGAGAATCTGGTCGCGGTAGACCGGCTCGCGCATCAGGCGGCGTTCCCCTTGATATCCAGATCGCCCGAAGCGATCGTCGTCGCGCCGCGTCGTTGCATCTCGACGATTGCAGCGGCGCCGTCACCGGGCGTTGCGTCGACCGCCGCAATCGCGTCCGTCAGTAAGAACGTTTGAAAACCGTGATCGAGCGCACCCAAAACGGTTTCCTTGACGCAGTAGTCGGTCGCCAGGCCGCAAACGAAGACGCGCTTGGCGCCGGCGCGCTGCAAACGTTCGGCTAAATCGGTGTATTCGAAACCGGAATAGCCGGGCGCATCGCGCGCGACCCCGGTGTCGACGATCCCGTCAACGTGTTCGACCTTCAGCTGCGGATGAAACTGTGCGCCCGCGCTGCCGGCGACGCAGTGGACGGGCCACGGACCGCCCTGCGCGGCAAACGAGTCGTGGTTTTCGGGATGCCAATCGCGGGTCGCGAAAACGTGTGCGAAGTGTGGTGCGATCCGATTGATCGGCGGGAAGACCCTCAGCCCATCGGCGACGGCTAGCGCGCCGCCCGGGAGGAAGTCGTTTTGAGGGTCGACGACGATCAGCGCGTCGGTCGATTCGAGGCGATACATGGTTGGAAGGGCCCTTCAAAGGCGGTGGTCGCAGGAAGTATTGGCGATGGCACCGGAACGCCCCCTTCGGTTGCTTTGCTCGATGGGGAGTTTCTGATGGATCAATCCACTGCGAACCAAATGGCGGGAATGGGCTTCGGCTTTATCGCCTTTATCATGCTTTTCAGTTTGGCGGCCGTAGCCTTTTCGATCTGGATGTGGTGGCGCATCCTCGAAAAGGCCGGTTACAACGGCGCGCTCTCATTGCTGGTGCTCACGGGCATCGGCGGCCTGATTATTCAAATCGTCTTGGCCTTCGGCCGCTGGCCGATCGAGGACACGATGGCCGCACTGCGCGGCGCTCGGCCGACACCACCGATGGGCGGCCCAATGGGCGGTCCACCGATGGGCGGTCCGCCGATGACCATCACCTAAAATCTAACCTGCTAGCTCTGCATCGCGGCGATCCAACTTTCCACCGCATCGGCGCGCGAGGGCAGGATCGCCGATAGATTCTCGCATCCATCCCCGGTGACGACGATGTCGTCCTCGATGCGTACGCCGATTCCGCGGAATCGCTCGGGCACCGTCGCGTCGTCGGGCTGGAAATACAGTCCCGGTTCGACGGTCAGGACCATTCCCGCGCGCAAAATGCCGTACCGATAGTTTTCGGCCCGCGCTTTGGCGCAATCGTGGACGTCGATTCCCAACATGTGACTGACGTTATGCAAGGTATAGCGGCGATAGAACTGATTGGCGGGGTCCAGCGCTTCGTCCAGCGAGTGCTGCAGAATCCCCAAACCGATCAATCCTTCGGCCAGCACGCGCATCGCGCGACGGTTGGGCTCGAGAAAGTCGTTGCCGGGCGCGACGGCTTCGATGCCCACGCGCTGCGCTTCCCAGACGAGATCGTAGATGGCGCGCTGCTCGCCGGAGAACTTCCCGTTGATCGGCAGCGTGCGCGTGATGTCGGCGGTGTAAAGAGAATCGCATTCGACGCCGGCGTCGAGCAGCAGGAGCGCGCCGGCTTCCATTGGACCCTCGTTGCGATTCCAATGGAGCGTGCAGGCATGATGCCCGGCGGCGGCAATGGTGAGATAGCCGACATCATTTGCTTCGATGCGCGCGCGGCGCCAGAATGCGGCTTCGATTTCGCGCTCGCTGCGTGCGAGCGGTAAGATCGCTAGGACGTCTTCGAAGGCGCGCTTGCTGATCTGCACGGCTTTGCGCAACTCGGAAATTTCGTACTCATCTTTGAGCAACCGCATTTCGGAGAGAAACGTTGCCAGTTCGACATCGTCATCGGCGTGGCGCACCGGCGCGCGGGCGGCGCGCAGGTCCGCAAGGTACGCGTCGACGCCGCTCAGGGGTGCGCACGAGTCGGTGCCGTAGAACGCGCGGCTCTCATCGACGCCGCGATGGCGCCCGACCCAGAGTTCGCCGTGCTCGCGGTCGGTAAAAAATTGCGCCCTTCCGCGATTGTGATCGGGCACGAACAGCAGCGTGCGATGGGTCTTGCCGTCGGGTTCGAACACCAACAAGCCACCCGGCTCGCCGTCGCCCATGAGGTACGCCGAGTCGCTGGAGGGACGAAAGCGAAACTTAGTATCGTTGGCGCGCACCTTGTGTTCGCCGGACGGAATCACGAGATACTGGCCCGGAAACGCCCGCGAAAGCGCGGCACGCCGCGCGCGCAAGCGGTCGGCCTGCGGATGCGCGACCGACGCCGGCGGCTGGTCGATCCAGCCCGAAGACATGAACTCGATGAGGGCTGGCGGGGAATCGCTGTCGTGGCCGGCTTTGCTGTTATCGAGCTGCGGACGCTCTTGCATCTCCATGAAAGCATTCTTCGCCGGGCCCCATCCAAATCCGTGCCGGACCCTGCTCGGGCGTCGAACGCGTTGACTTCGATCGCGAGCGCCGTAAAGCGTGTATCAACTTGCCAGCGTCAAAACCCAAGACCAAGATGGTCAAATTTAGTCCGGCTAGCCTCTAGCAAAGCGGGTCGGTTTTCGCGAAGAAGCCCGACGATCTACGCCTCGGTGAAACGACTTTTCCTCAAGAGCGAGGCTCCTTGCTTGGCTCTACACCCGGAAACTCAAGCCCTCTCCGAAAAGTCAACGCAGATCTGCGAATTACGACGTGGGACGTTCCCGCCAGAGCCTCAGAACATGTGAGCCAAACCAGAACGACCAGCGGAACGAACGTCATGGTTTTATCTAGCCACCACGAGCCCGACAAGAATGAGAGCGAGTTGAAGGCGTTCCACGAAACGCTCGAAAGTGCCATTGGCCCTGGGTCCGGGATATGGAAGCCTGGGAGCAACTGAGCATTTGCCCCGGCGGCTGCGATCTTATGAAGGGCTACTGTCGCTCCCATGATCGCAATGCCTACGGCCATAACGACCGGAAGACGCGCGGAGAGCAGCAACGGCGGATGTCGCTGGGAACGGGCCATGAACCACCCGCAGATCAGCGCTGCAGGCGCCGCTAAAAGTGCCCAATTGATGACCGATTCTGATGGTATGGCAAGCAGGATCAATGCGAGCGTTGCGGCTATCGTTGGGCGCCGCATGACGATGAGGCAAGCCAGTGGGATCACCATGGCGACTTCGGAGAGATGAATAAACGGTCCGCCGATGACGGCGAACGCCGCCGGTAATAGGATCAGCCACGAGAGATCGCCGTATTGCTTGTAGAGCCGACCCGCCAAATAGAGTCCACCAACGGCAAGCAGCAGATATTGAAGCGAGCCGAGATGAACCGCCGCTTGGGCCGGAACACCGACGTGGTACAGCAGCGAGGCTAGGCTATCTTGTCCTAAGTTGTTGACCTCGGACACCGCATGGGCGGGTAAGACGGTCGTGAAATAGGCGAGAGCAACCTGAGGCCCGACGGCCAGCACCGTCAGCATAACCGCGCACAGCCCGGCAAGGATCAAGCGTAACCGCATCTGCGGCACGAACAGAAAAACTGCCGCGCAAGCCGGAAGGACCATATGGGGCTCGATCATCGCAACGCCCAACAGGACCGTGGCCACGTTCCACTTTCTTTGCGCCAGCGCCAGCGCCGCGAGCACCGTCAGGGCAATCGGCAGCGGCGACAGCGCGCCTTGAATCATTGCGGGACCGGCTACTGCGAGCGCCGAGGCAGCGAAGGCTGTGATCGGCGGCATACCGGTGAGTTTGGAGATGCCTCGGCCAACCGCGAACGTTGCGACGGCAAGAACGATCCACCAGATCGCTCGCGCAACCGCGAACGGCAGTAAGGCCAGCGGAGTGAACATCGCGAGTGCATATGGCGGCAGGGGCGCCGGGATCGTGACGTTGGGGTAGCGGATAAAGAAGGCCGGGGAATGCGCGGCTTCACAGGCATGCAACGGCTGAGTTAAATACGGATTCGCATGTACGAGCAAAACGTTCGCGCCGCACCAAAAGGCTTGGAAGTCATACCCCATAAACGTTTGTGTGTTAATGATCGCATAGGCGATCACGCCGATGGTCAGCCCGCAGAGAACGGAAAGCCAAATGCCGACTTTCGAATCGATTTCGCCAATTTCCGAAGTCACGCGGTACCACCTGGTGCCGTCATTCCGCGCAGATGTCTGTCGGTCAGCAGCATTTCGTATTTAATTGCCTGCGCGGTATCTCGATCGTCCCTAAACATGCGCACGATACGTTCGATGGCGGTCGTTCGAAAAGCGGCGCACTCGCGACCGAGAGATTCCAACCACGGTTCTGGCTCGTCTCCCCACCCGATCGGCCCCGAATAGATCATCAACGCACGCTTATAATGGACGAGCGCCTCTTGCACGTCGGTGGTAAGGTAACAGGTATTTCCGGCGCTGATATGCGCCAGATAACGGCGTACGTCGACATTGATCATATCGAGGTTGACGCACACCGCATTGCCGGTGGTCGAAAAGCATTGATCGACGCGCTCGGGACTGGAACCGAGGGTAATCGCCTTGCGGATATTGCTGCAGGCCGTGCGTAAGCTGCCCGAAGCGGATGTTTCATCTTGACCGGCCCAGAACGCATCGAGCAGCTCTTTTCGCGCGGCTTTTCCGTCGGGTGCGAGGAGAAGAAACCGGAAGATGCGTTTATCCATCCGCCGAACCCACGGTATCGGCTGACCGTCGACGGTTACTTCAAAGCCGCCGAAGAAACGTGCCAGCATCGGACCGGACGCGAGCGGATTTGCTTCGAACTCATCTTGCGTCGTCATTGCGAAATCGTATTCTGCGAAGCGCTCGCGATCGGCATCACGAGGCCATTAAGAAATGCTCCGGCGAAATGATATGGATACTGAACCTGCACCGATACGGTGCAACCCGGAGCTTGATAGGGCGACGTCACGCATCCGTAGCCGGGAGACCAGGTCGTTGTTACCATCATCGCGGTGGGATCAGCGATCGGCGACATACTTCGCACGTAGGACTGAATACTGGTCGACGTCGCCGGACAACCGCTCGATTTGCAAGTTGAACCTCGGACCATCGCGTAGCGCGCGCCCATACGTGAAACGTCCGTGACCAAGTGGGTCATATAGACGGCAAAGCCAAAATCGACGATGCCGAAGATGAGAAAAAAAATGACGCTTGCGACGATCGCAAATTCAACGGTCGTACTACCTCGCTGGGCGACGTAGCGCGCCGCCATCAATCGCCGACTCGCCGGATGGCCGTTTGCTGCACGTTGAACGTTCCCGGAAGCCCCGGATAACTGAGTAATGACGAAAACGTGCCGGTGGTCGTGACCTTCACCCAAAGGACGCGGTGCGATAAGGAGCAATCCGCCGCGGCGCACGTCGATGCGCTCCCATCAGAACATTGGCAGTAATGCGTTGCAACCGCGGTTAAGCCCGAGATATTCCCGCCGTCGGCAAGTGCCGTCTTTTGCATTCCGGCACTATCGCCAGCTGTGATAAGGTTCTGGGCGCCGTATTGAACGCCGGCGCGCGCCGCGTTCGCCACGACGATGCTGAAATTGGCAAAGCGGCCGATCTCGATGAGCCCCACGAGCAAGAAAACAAACATGGGAAGGAATACGGCGAACTCGACCATTGCCGCTCCGCCCTCGTCGCCAAGCAAATCACGCGGGCGCATCAGTCGTCCACTAGCTGCGCGTTTTGAGGGCCGCCGGGGAACGCGGGTCCACCCGGCATCGAGAACGTGCCGGAATTCATGGTGAGGGTCGACGCGATAATCATGACCGATAGATTGGATCCGGAGTTGAGCGTAAATCGCGCGCTGGGGAAATAGAGTATGCCTTGAATGGTGGCCGTTGCGGAATTGAACGTCGGAGCCGACGCGTTGGCTGCGGGTTGATAGAAAAGGACGCCCTCGGTATTGCCTGAGAGCGGCGCGGTCATGTTCAAATGTCCGGAGTTCAGGGTAACGGCTCCGGAGGCCTGATAGATGGTCACGCCGCTTCCGCTGATGTTGCTGGAGTTATCAGTGAACGAGCCGTTGACGACATACAGGCCCGGGCTCATGGTGACGGTGGACGAGTTCAAGACGATGCCACCGCAATAGACCCCCGGTTGCAGCGTTACGGTAACCGAATTTGCGGTGTAGTTCGTATAGTTGCAGGGAGAAGTCGCCGGCACATTATTTTTGAGATAGGCACACCCCACCAGCGAGGTGCACGGATCGCTGATGGGGATGGCCGTGTTCATCGGCGTTGCCTCGCCGTATGTCGGTGAATTTGCCGTTATTTTGCCGACGACGCCGATCGAGGACATCGTGATGCTGGCGCTGTTGTCGGTGAAGTTGCCGTCGACCATCATTCCGCAGGTCGGGGCGTAGATCGTCCCCGAGTTTACCTGGGTTGTCGCCGTGGGTGATAGTGCATAGATGCAGCCGCTTCCATTGCTGCCGACCGCTGCGGTCGCCGTGGTCCGGAGTTGGTTCGAGCCTCTCCCTAGGACCGATTCAAAGGCGGTGGGACGGGTTGTGGTGATGATCACTTGCACGGCGTGGTTGTTGGTCGTATGATCGCCGCTAGCCGGAGGGTTATTGACGGCGATCGTGGTGGTGGAGTTTGCGGTAAATCCGTTGGCAATAGCGTCGGCATCTGCCATAGATGTTATATCGGAGAGGGCGCTGGAATAGGAGAGCTCGGAGGCCCCAGCGATCGCGGCGCTGTCGGTCGCCGACTGCTGGATCTGCTGCTGATAGCGCTGGTAACCAACGTCCACGGCGAGAGCGGTAAAACCCATGAGCACCGTGAGCAGAATTGCCATCAACGGAAGCATTTGTCCCTTTTGGAACACCGTATCTCTATTCATCTCACACCTCACACCTTTCGACCTTATACCCATTGTGCCGGCGACGTCAGTTGCCGCCGGTAGCGCACGCCCTTCCCCGTTATCGTGTGATCACCGTCGGTGTCACAAGAAAGATGATGTTGGTATGTTGCCGCTGGTAGTTCACATCCCGAAAGAGCCGGCCGATGATCGGTAGCCGACTGAGCAGCGGGATCTCGGTGATCGTGCGTTGCTCTACATGGCGGAGCATCCCGCCGATGATGATCGACTCGCCGGGGGCGGTGACGACGTTCGTGGCGATACGGCTGGTCTTGAGAGCCGGTACTGTGAACCCGTTCGCCTGCAGGCCATTGGAAAAATCCAGGTCGGACACCTCCGAGATGATCTTCGTCGCCACGTCGCCATTCCCCATCAACGTTGGGGTGATGTCGAGCTGGACGCCGTAACTCTGAAAGGTCACCGATACCTGTCCCAGGCCTGCGGATTGCGGGACCGGAACTTGGCCCCCGACCAAAAACGTTGCGTCTTGTCCGGGCACGGTCATTAGATCCGGTTCGGAGAGTATTTTCGTATGGCCCTCCTGCATCTCTAAATCGAGCGTCGGCGCAAGAACGGTGGTGCGGAAGAATGGGCCGATAGAGAACGGGTTAAACGGGTTCGGCTTGGATTCCACGATCGGAAAGGTGGGAGTCCCTAAGGTTGGAAGCGGATTGCCGTGTACATCGGTCGTTGTAAGCGTGGCCGATTGGAGGCGGAGGCCGAGCGTGCTCTGCCCCGTATCGTCAACCTCCAATACGTAGACCTTCACGTCGACCTGGGTCGTGAGGGTCATTGCGAGGCGGTCTAAAATTTGCCCGTTTGCGGAAAGATAGCGGCCGGCCATACCGCGAACGTTGTTGAGGACCGCTTGACGTTGCGCTTCGTTGAGGACGCGACCGGAGACGATGACGTTGCCGCGGCCATCCGGGTCGACGCGCACGTTGGCCATATAGGGAGACTTGTCGCCGGTTTGTAGGCTACCCAAAGGCTGCGCGATCATGACGGCGTTGACGACGGTCGCGTTGTCCTGCTTGGCAACGGGAGCGAATCGCTCGATCACGTCGGCCACCTGCTGGAGCGCCGAACCGTCCGGGACGGTGCCGCGCAGGACGACGGAGTGTCCAAAGGTCTCAACCGTCACATCGGGCCGGTTGAGCGTCGAGCGAAGCATCGCCACCAACAAATCGAGGTCGCTGGCGGTCACCGTTATCTGATACGCCCGCTCCGCGCCGCCCGACGTCCAAACGAAAAGCGTCGTGCTGCCCGGCTGTTTGGCGTTGATAAGAATTTCGGTTTTCCCGGCCAGCGGTAAGGCGCCCAAAATAGACGGATCGCCGATCGCGATCTGCCGAATGTTGGCTAAGTGCAAGATTTGCGACGTGCCGGTGCGCATCGACAGCGCGGTCGCCGCACCTGCCGGCACGGCCGCGACGACGACTGAGGCGACGATGACGAGCGTGACTAGAAAACGATTCAATGCGGCACCCATATTCATAGTTTAACGCCGATTAACGCTCCGTAACGGTGCGTTAAGAATTTTTGAGTTTTCGAATAAAACGGCACCCTCCTGCCGAAAGACTCATGGTCACCTATGAAAACCACTATCGCTCGTTCGTTCATCCTGTGCGCCGCCATCACCTTGATGGTATCGGCAGGTGCGAGCGCGCAGCGTAGCTCATCGGACGCTGCGCCGTCGACCGCGGGCAACATCACCGTTAGCGCCGCATTTCTACCCGGAACGGAATCGTTGCTCGTTACGGGCACGGCACCGTCCGGCAGCGTCGTTGTTCTCAGCCTATCGGCGACATTCGACCCGAACGTTCCGACCGCGATCGTCGATCGGATGGACGTGGTCGCCGCGCGGGATGGCCGCTTTCGCGCGGTTCTACCGTATTCATCGGCCTCGGAGACAATCGCCGTCCTTTCAGTCCTGGCGACATCGATGAATGGAGCCGCTTCGGCTACGGCGTGCTGTTTCTCCATTCCCGGGCCGCAAACACCCGTACCGTCTCTCAACTAGCATTTAGAATTAGTTGCTTGTCCTATCAAGCAGAAAGAGTATCAAAATGAAAAACCTCCTTAGCTCATTACATCGAGACGAAGAAGGCGCGACGATGGTCGAATACGGCCTGATCGTCGCGCTTATCGCGGTCGTCTGCATCGTTGCCGTCACGCTGATCGGATCGCGCCTCAGCGGCACCTTTAATAACGTTGCTAACGATATTTAGTTCTTCTGCGAACGTTCTGGAAGGCGCGAGAAAGGAAAGCTCCCGCCTTCCCTCTCGTTGCTGACATGATGTCCTTGCTGCTCATAATAATTCTTCTGACAGCGGCGGCCATAGCCGCCGTTTCCGACGTATGGACGGGAAAAATTCCAAACTGGCTGACCTACTCCGTGGCCGGCGTTGCATTCGTGCTCCATTCCTGGGTCGGCCCAGTACCGGGCATGCTGGCGCTGCTCGTTATGATCGCGGTCTTGGCTGCTAGTCTTCCGATCTTTTCGTGTGGATGGCTTCGCGGAGGCGACGTCAAGATGATCGTTGCTTGCAGCGGCCTGGTGTCGTATCAATTCTGCGTGCCGTTCTTGCTCTGGACGACATTGTGCGGCGGTTTCGTCGCATTGGTGGTAGCCTGGCGCTTTGGAAAACTCGGGGAATCGCTTCAATCGGTCGGTGCGACGATGCATCCGTTGCTCTACGGGGTCGTGCCCCGAGCATTGCCGTTCACGACGAACCGGATGCCGTACGGAGTTGCGATCTTCGGAGGAGCCGTACTGACCGCGCTGGCGATGGCGGCCATACCCGGTTTGCGACTGTGAGGCCGATGTGAATATTCGCAGGATCACGATTATCGCGGCTATCGCCTTCGCGCTGGGTTCGGGATTGCTCGTTCTGTTCTTCTTGATTTCGTATCAGCAGGCAAATTCGCTGGGAGCATCGGTGACGCGAGTCTTGGTGGCCAATAGCGCCATTGCCGCTCACGCGCCTCTTTCGGCAGACATGTTTGCAGAAGAGACGCGCTTCAAAACCAAGGTCGATCCGGATGTCGTGATCGATCCGGGCGCCATCGCCGGACAAGTCGCGCTTATCGACATTCCAGCCGGTGCGATCCTGACCGGATCGAAGATGGGGCCCATCGCGAATCTCGGATTGTCGTTTCAGCTCAAACCTGGGCAACGAGCGATGAGCATCAGCGTCGACCCGGTCAAAGACGTTTCGGGCTTCATTCAACCGGGAGACCGCGTCGACGTCCTGGCTCAGGGACCGGCCGTCGGCAACGAAGTCCAACCCACCGTCACGATCCTACGCGGCATAGTCGTACTGGGAATGGGCGTGGCCGTCAAAGCCAACGGCACGGCCGCCGCATCTAGCGCAGAAAACGTTGCGACGGTCACCTTGGCGCTGACACCGATGCAAGCCGATACGCTGATGACGGCCGATCTTAATGCCGTCATTCGCCTCGCGTTGCGTTCACCTAACGAGCCGCTACGTTCCGCCCCGCTCGGACGCATCGTGTATGCCAATCCCGTCGCAAGCGGGATCGCCCCGCCGCAGACGCAAGGAGCCTCGTTGCTCCCGGCGTTCGCGCCGACCGCTCCAATCGCCGGAACGCGCCCGCCGTCGTCAGCGGTAACACCCACCATTAATGGCGTAACCGTGATCGAAGGAAGCGACGTCGCCGGGAGCCCTCGCTAAACGTGAGCTGGGCCGCAGTTGTCGGAGCCAAAGGCGGAACGGGCGCGACTACCCTCACCTTGGATCTTGCCAAAGTGCTCGCGGGCAAAGGATTGCCCGTAGCCGTCGTCGACGCGGACTTTGCCGGCCGGCGGAGTCTTGCGGTCCTCGCCGAGGTGACCGAGGAGTTGGACCTCGCGCGCGGCGACAATCCAATTGCCAGGATCAAACTCAACGGCATCATGACCGTCGAGCTGACCGAGAGCCTCGATGCGGCGCTCGCGGTGAGTCCGGAAATTAGCGAGAGCACGGCCTCGACGTTTGACGCCGGTTACGCGATGATCTATGTGGACGTGCCCCAACCATTCGCGCTGGCCACGCGGCCGTTCATGATGCGCGCCACGCGGTACCTCCTCGTCACGCCGCCCACGCTGCTGGGTATCACCGGCGCTCGCGCGATGATCAACGCGATGTCGCGGTTCAACTTTCCCCGCGATCGTATTGCGGTCGTGCTGTTGTGGCATGCCGGGCGCCTTGAGGTCACGCCGGCTGAAGTCGAGAGCAGCCTGAACGTCCCAGTCATCGCGCAGATTCCTCCGCTGTCCGAACGAACGTATCGGAAGGCCATCGAGGAATTGAGCCAAAAGCTCGCGGGGATTCCCGAGGAACCGCGCGCGGACGCCATGACTTCGGCGACCTATTCGTCGTTAGGCGAACGCCGCAAGGTGCGGCGTTCCGGCGCCGCCATGCCGCAAGCAACGTCTTCGGGCGAAAGCGAGGCGGCGGCGGGCCGCCAGCGCTTCGACATGAAGGCCGTCTCGGGGCTTTCAAAACCCGACCTCGCCGCCGAAGAGCGCACGAAGCTCAAGACCGATATCCATGCTGAGCTCGGGCGGCGGATCGATTCGTTAAAAACGAGCAGCAGTTCCCCGACCGAGATGAAGAAAATCATCGAAGATATAATCGGAGACATCGTTTCCGAGCGCCTTCGTTCGGGCGACCCCGAGGAAGCGATGTTGCTCCGCCAAGAGATCTCCGACGAAGCCTTGGGTTTGGGTCCGCTGGAGGATCTACTGCAAGACGACTCGATCAGCGAGATCATGGTAAACGGTCCGGGGATCGTGTACGCCGAGCGCGCCGGTAAACTTGAGTTAACCGACGTGCGCTTCTCAAACGAGGGGCAACTGCGACAGACGATCGATCGAATCATCACGCCGTTGGGACGTCGTCTCGACGAGGCATCTCCGCTCGTCGACGCCCGTTTGCCCGACGGCTCCCGCGTCAACGCGATTATTTCTCCGCTGGCCCTAGATGGCGGAATACTCACCATTCGCCGATTCGGCAAGCGGCGTGTCGGCATGTCCGACCTGCTACGCTGGGGTACGTTAACCGAGCAGATGGCCGACTTTCTTCAAGCCTACGTCAGGGCGCGAATGAACATCCTGGTTTCGGGAGGTACGGGATCCGGGAAAACGACGCTCCTAAATATCATGTCGAATTTTATCCCCGACGGCGATCGCATCATTACGATTGAAGATGCGGCCGAATTGCTGCTGGGGAAGCCGCACGTCGTGCGACTGGAGTCGCGCCCACCCAACATCGAGGGAACCGGCCAGATACTCATTCGGGATCTGGTGCGCAACGCGCTGCGGATGCGCCCGGATCGCATTATCGTTGGCGAGTGCCGCGGCGCGGAAGCGTTAGACATGCTCCAAGCCATGAACACCGGACACGACGGATCGCTGACGACCGTGCATGCCAACTCTCCGCGCGATTCGATTTCTCGTCTGGAAATTTTGGTCATGATGGCGGGCTACGACCTGCCGATTAGAGCCATTCGAGAGCAAATCGCCGGCGCGATCGATTTGATCGTCCAAACGGGGCGTTTGCGCGACGGGTCGCGCAAAGTCATTGCGATTACGGAAGTGGTCGGCATGGAAGGCGATGTCGTCACGCTTCAGGATATCGTCAAATACGATCAACAAGGCGTCGATGCAGACGGAACGGTGGTCGGACAATTTCAGTATACGGGGGTACAGCCAAACGCGCTAACCCGATTTGAGGAACACGGCGTCGAATACGATATCCGTCAACTATCAACGATGGCGAGCGTGGGCAGCCCCAAATGGTAGCAACGCTGATATCGACGATCGTCGCGCTGTATTTGGGAGCGTTTGCGAGCGTCGTCTGGTATATGATCGTCCGCGTGATGGTGTCCAAGGGTCACGTGCTCGTACAGCGCCTCGGCGTTGCATTGGAACTCGCCAACGTCAAAAAAGCGCCCCAATCCGTGGCGCTCGGAGTGTTCCTGGCCGGGGTGGTCGTGTGGTTTCTCATCGCCGTCTGCACGCATATGGGCGTATTGACGCAAATCCTCACCCTGCCGATGAGTATCGGAATCGTGTTCGGCATCGGCTACGTCTTGCTCAAGCGAAAGATGGAAAAGCGGCGTACGGTGTTTATGGATCAGCTCGAGATCGCGCTGCGCTTGTTGTCGGGCGGGGTTCGCGTCGGATTGAGTTTGCCGCAGGCCATGGGACACATCACCGAGGAAATGACCGATCCGGCGAGGACGGAGTTTAATCGGGTGATCGGGCAAACGCGCATCGGGATCACTACGGCCGATGCATTAGACGCATTGTCGGAGCGAATGCCGGGAAATGAAACGTTGATGCTGGCCCGGGTCATCCGCGTCCAAACGCAGACCGGCGGAAGTCTTTCGGGGATCCTCGACCACCTCGCCGAGACGATTAAGGAGCGGCGCTATATTCAACGCAAAATCGGCGTGTTGACGGCCGAAGGCCGCATCGGCGCGCTGGTCCTCGAGGCGCTTCCCGTTTTTGTCGGACTCTTCGTGCTGGTGATCGAACGCCCGATGGGTCAAGCTCTCATGGGCACGTTGATCGGCCACATCGTCCTGGGCTGGGCGGCTTCTCCCCCC
>DATKGB010000137.1:0-7602 GCA_035544315.1 Verrucomicrobiia bacterium | reverse complement strand
CGTCGATTTCGCTTTCAACGTGCCGGGATATCCATATCTCCACGCCTATGTCGAAGCGGGTCTGGGTGCCCATTCGGGCGCGCCAAATGGTGGGCCGGCCTGGCGCTGGACGCTATGGTGGACCACCCCCCTCTCGCCGTAGGTCACAAACGGAATCGCTGTTCTACGATCAGCAAGGTGCTACCGAAGTTCGGCGAGCGCATCAGGATTGGATCTGCCGGTAATCCATCGAAGTGGGCAGCCCGCAGTTCGAACAGAATCGCGCCGTGCGCTGACTCTTGAACCTGGGCGCCGATGAAGGCGACGTTCTGACCGTAGTCAATCCGCGTCGTGCTCCATTCTCCGCGCATCGCATACCGGCCAACTCCCAGCGACAGGAGCGTCGCGTTGGTAAGCTGCCGCGAGAATGCCACGATCGCTTGCGGGGTGACGTAGGCCACGTAGTCTTCGGGGTGAGCGGCCGTTGCGGGACGATATTGAAGATCGTTGACGTAGTCGAGCGCGAGCGTGCCCCAAGCGTGTTTGAGGCAAGCCCAAAGCGCATATTGCTGTGAACTGCCGATCGTTCCGGCATCGTTTTGCTGCGGCAGGAAGAACCCATCGACGAAGCCGGTCTGATTGACGTTGGCCAGCGTCGCGGTATCGATCTGTCGATACTGCGCGTATGAGGCGCGGAGCCCAAACGGGCCGTCGCCCGGATCCAAACCATACCGCAATCGAAAGCCTTGCCGATTCGCACCGAGCGCTGTGTTATCGACGAGTTGGTAGTTCGATTTGAGCCATTGTCCGGGCCACGACCAGGCGACGCTCCAGACGTTCTCCGGCGCACCGTAGGGCAAGATCTCCGTCGCGTAACGTGGTTCGAAACGAAAGAACTCGGCCGCTGCGGTCGTACGCCGGACGTGATGCGTCAACGCGATGTGATCGTAGTCACCGGGCTTCTGCGTGCCGGGCTCGATCGCGTTGCCTGCATCGTACCAAGCGCGCGCGAGATCGACCTGAGCGTCGAACGCCCGCGAAACGTGAAATGCCGCGCTCACGCCGACGATGGTCTGATGCTGCGCGCCGATCGTACTTACCGGAAGTTCGCCCTGGGGACCAACCACCGTATGGGCGTCGGCGCCGTACATGGTCGTCGTCGCGATCGGATCGCCGCCCGTGGTCGCATCGATCACTTGAACGGCGTAGCGCGTGCCTTCGCCATGGTCGATAACGTACGATCCGTTCGCGAGCCGCGCGATCGTGCCCGGAAGCGCGGGCAGCAGCGCATCGCTAAGCTCGAGCGTCCCGATGCCGCGATGCGACGTGAAGTCCGCTCCCAGGAGCGGCAGCCCAGATTCTCCCGACGACCACCACGCCAGCGAGGGCGGCCCGTCGCCGAGGGTCTCGGCGGTTGCGATGCCGATCGCCGGCGCCACATTCGTCAGCGGAGCCTGAAGAAAGACAAACTTCTCCGTCTGCGCGAGGTCGAAATATCCGGCGCGCAACATCGTGCTTCCGTCGGGCGTCCCGACCGACGCGCCGAGAATTGACAGACGTTGTGCGTCGCCATCGTCCTGTCCCTGATTCGGCGGAAACGCGATGCTATAAGGCAACGCCGTCGAGCCCAGGTGAGGATTGAACGTCGGCAACAAGTTTTCGCCCCAATACATCAGGTTCGTCATGCTCCCGGTGACCAGGCCAGCGCCCAACGTAATCGACGCCTTTAAGACTCTCCCGTTGAATGTGGCGACGCCGATATATTGCAACGCGCCGGCCTGACCCGGCGTCGACGGTGCACCGCTAAAGACATCGTAGGGCGTCATCGGCGAGAGCGGTGAACCCGCTGCGAAGCCCGGGCCTTCGGGCGGCGCGATCCCTGGGCCCCCGGTGTGCTGGCTCACCAACGTATTCGAGCCGGCCAGCGTCCAAGTAATCGACCCCGGAGAAGGCGCAGGAGTTGGCGTCGCATCCTGCGCGTAGCAGATGGCTGGGAAAGCCAGGATCGCGGCAGCCAACAGGATAGTGCGCATAGCCCCGTCTTTGACGAGTGTCGGATTGGACCTCGCCGGGAATCGAAAGCGAACCCCTAGCCGCCGCGACCTCATAAAGCAGTAGAGGTCGAAATGCTTTCGCTGTCGTTTACCGCCGCGATGCTCGGCATCGAGGGCTACGTCGTTCGCGTTGAAGCCGATAGCGCGCCGGGCACACCTACTCTGGCGCTCATCGGGCTGCCGGATCGTTCGTTGAACGACGCGCGCGAACGCGTACGCGCGGCAATCGTGAATTCGGGCTTTGCCTATCCGGCGGGGCGCTTGTTAGTCAATCTCGCGCCCGCAGACGTCCGCAAAGGCGGCCCCGCGTTTGATTTACCGATCGCGCTGGCGCTGCTGGCCATCGATGAACAGGTCGATCGCTTGGCGATTCAGGAGTTCATCACGCTCGGGGAACTCGCTCTCGACGGCGCGTTGCAACCGGTCAACGGCATTCTGCCGATGGTGCTGGGCGCGCGCAACGCCGGGTTTACTAAATTGATCGTGCCCGAACGCAATCGCGACGAAGCCGCACTGGTCGATGGCATCGAACTCTACGCGGTCGATTCACTACACGCGGCCGTCGCGGTCGTCCTGGGTCACGGCGCGAAGTGGCGACAGCAAACCGCGCCGCCAAACCTCGATCCGCTCGACGAACTCGTCCACGGCGACCTCGCCGACGTGCGCGGACAACACGGCGCCAAGCGTGCTCTGGAAATCGCCGCTGCGGGCGCGCACAATCTGTTGTTCGTTGGTCCGCCCGGTTGCGGCAAGACGATGCTAGCGCGGCGCTTGCCGTCGATTCTGCCGTCGATGACATTGGACGAAGCGCTCGACGTTACCAAGATTTACAGCGTCGCCGGATTGCTCAACGGCGAAATCGGCATCGTGCGCGCGCGACCGTTTCGCTTCCCTCATCATACGATTTCGCAGGTCGCATTAGTCGGCGGCGGATCGACGGTTAAGCCGGGAGAAATCAGCCTCGCCCACCACGGCGTACTGTTTCTCGACGAACTGCCCGAGTTTTCGCGCAGCGCGATCGAGGTGATGCGTCAACCGCTCGAGGAAGGCACCGTAACGATCGCGCGTGCCGCCGGGACCTTCTGCTATCCGGCGCGCTTTCAACTCGTCGCATCGATGAATCCGTGTCCGTGCGGTTATCGCGGTACGCGTACCAATGAGTGCCGGTGCGACGATGCGGCGGTTGCCAAGTACGTCGGCAAGTTGTCCGGGCCGTTGCTCGATCGGATCGACATCCAGATTGAAATTACACGCGTCCCGTTTGACGATATGGTCCGCCAAGAAAGCGCCGAGCCGTCGTCGGCCATCCGCAAGCGCGTACTCGCTGCGCGCGAACGCCAGCGCGAACGTTTTGGCGACCTTCCGATTACCAGCAATGCCGACATTCCCGCCAACCTCACGCGCCGCTTCTGCATGCTCGACGACGCCGCGATGCGTCTGCTCGCCCACGCCAGCGCAAAGCGACAGTTTTCCGCCCGTGCATTAGATCGCATCGCCCGCGTGGCACGAACGATAGCCGATCTGGCCGCATCGCCCGAAATCCGCAGCGAACACGTCGCCGAAGCCATCCAATATCGCAGCCTCGAGCGATTGGGCGCCGCGGCCTAGCGCTGCTCCTCCATGGGCATTCGAGGCATTCCGCGAGGGTACGAAGTTGGAAATTGCTCGGCGAACTGCTTCGAAAGCATTGCGAGATATTCGAAATTTTCCCAAATCCCCGGATCGGCCCAACGCCTGATGCGTGTAACCGGAAGAAGTGCTTCCCAACTCGACAACACCACCCCGCACCAGAGATCGCAAGCGATCGTCCGGTCGATAATATTGAAGCGTACGAACGCTCCCATCGACTCGAAGAAATTTGCCACGTTGCTAGCCGAGCGGAGCTCGCTCGGGAAAAACGGCTGTTCGAGTTTGCGAAGCATCTCCGGATCGTTCATTAGTTGCGGCAAGGTCACCGCGATAAATTGCCGGGCGTCTTGAAACGCCTCGGACTCCAGCGTTTCCCGGCATTCGGTGAGGGCGATGATTTGATTGCTACCGCGCGTGTGACGAAGTTGCAAAAGCGCAGCGATCGCCGAAGCCGCGATCACGACGAACGTTCCTAAGGTGGCCGCAGCCGTTACCCACTCAGGTGACATTTGTGCCCCCGTATTTCATCTGGCGTGGTTCGCGCCCCTTTTGGGAACAAGAGGCGTTATGGCACCAATAACAACCGTCCTGGATCTTACCAAGCAACCGCCGCGCAGCGGGCGCACGACGCTCGGGCGCTATGCCTGGTTGGCGCGTTTAGCCGACAAGGCGCGCGCGCAGCATGCCGGCACGCACGACTCGTACATCGCGTATTGCCCGCTGTCGATGGGCTTTCTCGATCGTGCGGGTGTCTCCAAAGATGCCTTCGAAACCATGATCGCGCACGAGTACGACGACGAACGCTTGATCGGGTACTTTGACGAACACGTCACCGACGAGCAACGCGCCGAGGCCAATCGCTTCGTCCTCGACGAGCACGCGAGCGATCTCGCCGAACAAGACGCCGAAGAGGGCTACGCTAGTTCGGGAAGCGCTTCGCCATCGAGGAACGCGGCCAACTGATCGGGTGAGAACTGGATGCCGCTCCAGAACGGCCCGAACTCTCCGAACTTGGCGCTGGCGGCATCGAAGCGCATTTCGTAAATCAGTTTCTTGAAGACGAGCGGGTCGTCGGCATACAGGTCGACGCCCCACTCGTAGTCGTCGAAGCCGATCGATCCCGAAATCACTTGCGTCACCTTGCCGTGATACGAACGCCCGACTTTGCCGTGCGCGAGCATCAGTTTGGCGCGCTCGTCGAACGACAGGTCGTACCAGTTGATGCTTTCTCCGCGACGTTTATCCATCGGATAGAAACAGACGTAGCGACGACGCGGCACCTTGGCCGTCAGGCGCGGCGCAACGTACGGACTTTGCGCTTGCTCGAGCATCAAGGCGTCGAACGCGGCGATCCATTCCGGTGAGTTTGGTTTGAGGTCGCGCTGCGCCAGCTCGGAGTGAATCTTGCCGGTCGCATCGTAGAGACCGATCTCGAGCAACGATACGTACGAACTCATCGGGATCAAGAAGTCCGCGATCTCCAACTTGTCGACTAGCACTTGAGCTTCGGCCAAACCGTCATACTCGCGCGCGTAGTGGGTGAGCATCAGATCGCCCTTGTGGCCGACGATCTGCGCCAGCGCGGCGTCGCTATCCGTTCGTCCGGCCAACGTCGCGAACAACTCTGCGGCATGCTCGGCATACTTGCGCCGACGCTTGGCCGAGAGTCCGTCCCAGGAGCGCCGATCGAAACCAAACATGCGGTGAAGAATCCACCAGCCTTCGAGCGATTCGGGAACGTTGGGATCGCGCACTATTTGCCTCCGCCGTGCTTGAGCGCGCGAACGCGCCGCACTTCGGCGTCCACTTCGGCACCCAGCGTATCCGGGCGCTCGCGATATTTGGCCCACAGTTGGGGCATATGCGCGATGTCGTCGAGCACGCGGCAGAAGACTGAGTTGACCGGCGTCGGAACGCCGTGATCGCGTCCCGCAAATGCGACCGCGCCGTTGAGAAACTCGACTTCGGTGTGCGGGCGCCCGCCGCGCAGATCGAGCAGCAACGATGGCGGTTTGGTTCCGCGCGCGCCGACGATGCGTCCGCTCAGAATCGCGCGCGCGATCGGGCTGGGTAGCGTAGCGATACTCTGCAACGCGCGCACCGGGTAGCGTGGCAGATCGAGCGGCTTGATCTTCATCGCCGCCATCACCGCGCGCACTTCGCGAATTGCGCGGATCTCCAACGTAAAGACGTTATCGTAGTGGACCAAGCGATTGGGCAAGACGTTGAGGATCGCACACGACGCGTTGGCGACGACGTTGAGCGCCAACTTGCTCCACTTGAGCGCCCGCCAATCGTCGACAGCTTGAACCTTCAACCCGGTCTGTGCAAAGGTCGCGTTAAGCCAACTGAACGCCGCGTCGCCGACCGGTGCGAGCGCCAATCCGCCGTCTTGGGTTGCGTTAGCGTTGCCGTCGCGATCGCGACCCACCGGTACCGTCAGCGCCGCCGCGACCACCGAGTTCTCACCGAACGCCGCCGCCAACTTCTCCTCGTTGCCGACGCCGTTTTGCGGGCTTACGAACACGCATTTCTCGGGATGGACGATCGCTTTGCGCAGGGTCGCGATCGCGCCATCGGTATCGTAGCATTTGGTCGCCACGATCGCGACGTCGGCATCGAACGGTTCGACGTTCGCCAAATCGCGCGGTGCGTAGCCGACGTTTATGCCGATGCCCTCGAGCAGCTCGCCCACGAACGAACCGACCGCGCCTTTGCCGACGATGTAAACGTTCACGTGCGTCCGGTGCTTCCAAAGCCGCCGTCGCCGCGCACGCTTTCGGGCAACGTCTCCACCAATTCGAACGCCGCGCGCGAGACGGGAGCCACGAGCAACTGCGCGATCCGATCGCCACGAGCAATCACGAACGGTTCGTTCCCTAAATTCGCCAAGATAACGTTGACCGGACCGCGGTAATCGGCGTCGACGGTTCCCGGAGCGTTGAGGACCGTAATGCCGTGACGCAGAGCCAAGCCGCTGCGCGGGCGGATCTGCGCTTCGTAGCCCGCCGGCAGCGCGATCGAAAAGCCGGTCGGAACGATCGCGCGTTCGCCCGGCGCGAGCGTGAGGTCGCCCGTCACCGCGGCGCACAGGTCGGCACCGGCGGCCAGCTCGGACATGTAGGTCGGCAACGGCAAACCCTCGCCTTCGGGCAAGCGGCACAACGCGACCCGGACTTCTGACGCCATCACGAAGCCTTACTTGGAGAGCAATGCCGCGAGTTCTTCGCGGAACGACTCGACGTCGCGGAACGAGCGATAGACGCTGGCAAAGCGGATGTAGGCCACCGGGTCGAGCGACCGCAGCGCTTCCATCAATTTCTCGCCGACGAGCGTGGCGGGCACTTCGCTCTCGCCGCGTGCAAACAATTCGCGCTCGATGTCGGCGGCCGTCGATTCCATCTGGCTCTCCGAGATCGGACGCTTCTCACACGCTTTGCGCAAACCGGCGAGCACTTTCTCGCGGCTGTACTGCTCGCGCCGTCCGTCTTTTTTCACGACGAATAAGCGCGGCGCTTCCATCCGCTCGTAGGTAGTGAATCGGTGTTTGCAGCGCGGATCGAGGCACTCGCGCCGACGGCGGACGACCGTTTCGTCATCTCGCGAGTCGACCACGCGCGTCTCGCTCTTGCGGCAGGTCGGACAAATCAGCGGCGGTCTCCCGTTGGATAGACCCACAGGTTGTAGGTCACCCCATTATACGACACAACGAGTCGCCCCCGCAAAAAAGGAAACAGGCTGCCGGAGCAGCCTGTGTGGGGTGTCGGCTATTTTGTGGCGCCGATCTTGAACATTTTCGTGCCGCACGTCGGGCACTTGCCTTCGGTCGCCGGGCGACCATTTTTCATCGTGATTTGGACTGCGTCTGAGATCTCGCGTTTGGTCTTGCACTTGACGCAATAGGCTTCTGCTGCCATGAATGAATCCTCCTAGATTTGCC
>DATKGB010000136.1:0-8912 GCA_035544315.1 Verrucomicrobiia bacterium | reverse complement strand
GGGAGCCGGGGTGGGGCGATTCCGGGACGAAACCCGTGGAGTGCTTACTCAGGACGCCGTTACCGCCGCCGCGCACTTTGCCGGGCTCGAACCCTCATCGATCGTGATCAAGAACCTCGACGGGAGCGGGCAGCCCGATATCTCGATCGAGCCCGACCGGTATCTCTACCCCGCGAGCATGCTCAAGACGCCCCTGGCCCTGGCGGCGTACAGCCAGATCGCCGACGGCAAATTGCATCTGGACGATCGCTTCAACGTTGGGGCCGGCGTCCTCACGACGACCGACGGTCCGACGCCCCTGGTGCTGGGTTATTCGGCAAGCGTCGAGCAGCTGATCGAATTGATGATCACCTGTTCGGATAACGTCGCGACGAACATGTTGTACGATATTCTCGGACGCGAGAACGCGACGTCGATCGTGCAGCAGCGTTACGGCTTGCTCCACACCGCCTTCTATCGCAAGCTTTCGGGCGGCGATCCGTTGATCGTCGATCCCGGTTGGGATCGGGTCCATCGCAACGCGCATTCCGCCGGCGATGCCGCGCGCACGTTCGAGCTGATCGCCACCGACGCGGTACCGTACGCGGATACGCTGCGTGCCGTGCTCTCGCGTCAAAACCACAACGACAAGTTAAGCCGAGGCCTGCGCGCCGGAGATCGCTTCGCGCATAAGACCGGCAGTACCGACGAGGTCACGCACGACGGCGGCTTGCTCGACACAGCGCAAGGTCGATCGTACGTCGTCGTGGTCTATGTCGGCATTCCGTCCAACGAAGGCAACGATGCGCGCTTCGCGCCGTTCATGAAGGCGATTCGCCCCTCGCTCTGACCTACATCAAACGTTTGGCGATTGCTTTGGTTTGACCGAACGCTTCGCGCGCCAGCGGCGACGGCTCGCCGTTGTAGACGCGACGTCCGCCGACGAACGTTGCTTGGACCCAGCGGCTTTCACCGCGGTGCACCAGCGCGTTGATGGGCGGCGACCACGGGTCGATTCCGCCTGCGTCGAGTACCGCGTAATCCGCGAACGCACCGGCGACGATGTCACCGACGGGCAAGCCCAGGGCGGCGCCGCCCTGCGACGTGCCCATCGCAAATGCGGTCTTGGCATCCAAGACGCCGCCGTCGCGATGCGCGAGCTTTTGGAGCAGCGACGCGGCCCGCATCTCATCGAAGATCGACGGCTTGACGTCGGCATCCGTACCCAGCCCCATCGTCACGCCCAGCGCTTGCAATCCGACCACGTCGCACGTTCCGTCACCCAGATATTGGTTGGTCATCGGATTGTGAATCACACGCGTTCCGCGCTGCGCGACCAGCCGCTTCTCCTCCTGGGTGAGATAGATCGCGTGAATCGCGACCGTCCGGTCGTTGAGCGCGTCTAGCCGATCGAGCAATGCGATCGGCGTCGCACCGAACCGCGCCAGCGCCTGCTCGCCCTCGTACGCGGCCTCGGCGACGTGGACGTGCATCGCGCAACCACGATCGCGCGCGAAATCGGCGGCAGCACGAATCATATCCGGCGAGGCCGCATGCAGCGAATGCGGCGCCACGCACACGTTGGCATCGGGGTAGCGCTCCATCAACTCGAGCGTGCGCTTCGCGGCCACCTCGGCGGATTCGCGGAACTCCTTGGGGGCGTAGTCGGCATCCATCCAGGTGCGGGCGAAGACCAGGCGGATTCCGGTTTCCCGCGCGGCGCAGATGGCCGCCTCGGCGCGCGCGTTACCCTCGCCGTTGAGATAGAAAAACTCCGCGACGGTCGTGATGCCTGCAGCCAACATCTCTGAAAATGCCGCGACGAACGTCCAATAGACGTCCTCCGGCGTCAACTGGGGAACGATTCGGTAGAGCGCGTCGCTGCGCCAGCGTTCGAAGCTCCAATCGTCGGCCCAACCGCGCAACAAGATTTGATATGCGTGGCTGTGTCCGTTGACGAATCCCGGAACCACCATGCGATCGCCGGGAAACGCCCGCCCTTGCAGATCGCGCGCTTGCGGAAAGATCGAAGCGAATGGGCCGCACGCGACGATCCGACCGTCGCGCACGGCGAAAGCGTAGTTTTCGTGCTCCGCGCCGCCGGCGACCGCACGCCCGCAGCGGACGAGTTCGTTCACTCGCCGGCCCACGGGGATGGCATGATCTCGCCGCCACGCCCGACATACTGCGCGAGATTTCCGCCGAACTGCCAGCCGAACTCTTCGGGCGACTCGATCCGCAACGCGACGAAGTCCGCCGGGCCGTCGACGCGCAAGCGCCCAACGGGCATGTGCAGTGAGTCCGCCGCCGCGCGGGTAACGCCGTAGAGCGCTTCGGCCGCCGAGAGTCCGAAGATCCGGCGACCAAAATAGGCGACGGTCTGCAGATTGAAGCACGGCGCCGTGCCGGGGTTGTAATCGCTGGCCAGTGCGACCCGCGCGCCGCGTTCGAGCAACTCGCGCACCGGAGCGCGCCGCTGCAAGTCGAGATAGGCGATGGTAGCCGGGCAGGCGATCGTGACGATGTCGGCCGCCGCGATCGCCGCAATATCGTCTTGGTCGATGTAGTTGCAGTGGTCGACCGCGTCGACGCCCAACCCAACGGCCATCGCCGCCGCGCCGCCATACGACATCTCGTCGCAGTGTACGCGCAATCGCAAACCGTATCCGCGCGCGGCTTCGAGATAGCGCTTCGTCTGCTCCGCCGAAAAGAAACCCGGCTCGCAGAACGCGTCGGCATAGACCGCGCCGTGCTTCTTGGCCTCGGGCAGACAGCGCTCGATCAAGTAGTCGACGAACGCGTCGTGGTCGGTGAACTCCGGCGGCAACGCGTGCGCGCCCAGAAACGTCGGAACCAGACGCGGCAGGTCGGGCTCGCGCATGCAGGCGCGTGCCATCGCCAACAGTTCGAACTCGCCGTCGCACTCAAGAGCGTAGCCAGTCTTGGTCTCCAGCGTCGTCGTGCCGTGCGCCAAGATGGTGCGCAGGCGCGGTTCCAGAATGCGGTCGAAGAATGCCTGACCGTCGGTCAACGCCGCGCGCGTCCGTTCGACCGTGTGCGCCATTCCTTGCACGGGTTGACGACCGTGGATGCGTTCGACGAAATCCGGCTCGCGGTCGCCGGCAAAGAGCGGATGCGAATGCGCGTCGACAAATCCCGGAAAGAGCACGCAGTCGCCCGCATCGATCTCCTCGAGGCTAGCGCGGCTGTTATCGCGCGGAAACAGTAAGGCCGGCAACACGCCGGCGCGCTGCCGAATCCGGTCGACATGAGCGTTGAAGCGTTCGGGCAGATCGTCGACCATCGCCTCGATGTCGGCGCGAGGACCGATCGCATCGATGTAACCGCCGAAGCATAGCATCGCGGCGTCGTCGATCCGCCCCAGCGTCTCGAACGTCGCGCCGTTTTGCGGCGCATCGGTGTCGCACGTGACGATCGTCTTTGCGCGGATCAGTTGGGGGTGGCGCGCGCGCGAGTCGAGCGGAGCTACAGGCGCCAATCGATGCCCTTCTCGTCGGCGGTCTCTTGTGCGATTTCGTAGCCTGCGTCGGCGTGTCGCACGACGCCCGTACCGGGATCGGTCGTGAGCACGCATTCCAGACGTTCGCGCGCGTCATCGCTTCCGTCGGCCACCACGACCATGCCCGCATGCAGGCTGTACCCGATGCCGACGCCGCCGCCGTGGTGCACGCTCACCCAATGCGCTCCCGCAGCGGTGTTGATCAGCGCGTTGAGAATCGGCCAGTCGGCGATCGCATCGCTGCCGTCTTTCATGGCCTCGGTCTCGCGATAGGGCGATGCGACGCTGCCCGTGTCGAGGTGATCGCGCCCGATCACGATCGGCGCGCGCAGTTCGCCCCGCGCAACCATATCGTTAAACGCAAGCCCGGCCTTCGCGCGATCGCCGTATCCCAGCCAGCAAATGCGCGCGGGCAGGCCTTGGAAGGCGACGCGTTCGCGCGCTAAGTCGATCCAGCGCCGCAGGTGTTCGTCCTGCGGAAATAACTCCAGCAACTTGGCGTCGCAACGGGCGATATCGTCGGGATCGCCGGAGAGCGCGGCGAACCGAAACGGCCCCGATCCGCGACAGAACAGCGGCCGGATAAACGCCGGAACGAAGCCCGGAAAATCGAACGCGCGGGCCACGCCGGCGCGTTGGGCCATCGCGCGGATATTGTTGCCGTAATCGAAGACGACGCAGCCGGCGTCCAAGTACGCCAGCATGGCGTTGACGTGGTCGGCAACGCTGAGCAACGCGCGACGTTCGTACTCTTGTGGATCGGCGACGCGCAATTCGGCAGCTTCCGTCAGCGAGAGACCGGCCGGAACGTAGCCGTTGAGCAGGTCGTGCGCCGACGTCTGATCGGTGACCGCATCGGGCCGAAAGCCTTGCGCGAACAATGCGCCGAACTCGATCGCAGCGTTGCCTTCGTAACCGACCGACAGCGCTTGGCCCGCGGCTTTCGCGCGCGCGACTTCCTGCAGCGCGGCTTCGCGCGTGTCGACGACGCGATCGAGGTAGCGCAGTTCGCGGCGGCGTTCCAATCGCGATCGATCGACGTCCACGACCAGCGCGACGCCGCCGTTCATGGTAATCGCCAGCGGCTGCGCGCCGCCCATCCCCCCAATGCCGGCCGTGAGACAGACGCGGCCCGCGAGCGTTCCGCCGTAGCGCTGGCGTGCCAACTCGGCAAACGTCTCGTAGGTGCCTTGCAATATCCCTTGCGTTCCGATGTAGATCCACGAACCCGCGGTCATCTGACCGTACATCGTCAAACCTTGGGCCTCGAGTTCCCGGAACGTCTTCCAATCGGCCCATTTCGGAACGAGATTCGAATTGGCGATCAAGACGCGCGGTGCGCGCGCGTGCGTTTTCCAGACCGCGACCGGCTTGCCGCTCTGCACGACCAGCGTCTCGTCGCCTTTCAGACGACGCAGGGTACGGACGATCGCATCGAACGCTTCCCACGAGCGCGCCGCTTTCCCGTTGCCGCCGTAGACGACCAAATCGTCGGGCCGCTCGGCGACGTCGGGATCGAGATTGTTCATCAGCATGCGCAGGGCGGCTTCTTGCGGCCAGCCTTGGCACGTCAACTCGGTGCCGCGAGCGGCGCGGACGGTGCGGGGACCCGAAATCGTCCGCGTCATAGCGTTACGCCCGTTGCGGCTTGCGCGGCCTGGATCAAGGCGCCCGACCGGATCAGGCCGCGAGCGGCTTCGATGTCGGGGGCGGGAATGCGATCTTCGATCCACGGCGCGATCCGTTCGCGCGCAACCTCGTAGGCAGCTTGGGTGCCGACGCCGGATCGTAGCGGTCGACGGAAATCGGTTGCGGTCAGCGCGCCGAGCAGTTCGCAGGCGAGCGAACCCTCGACGTTGTCCAGCAGGCGAACGAGATTGTTAGCCGACGTCATGCCCATCGAGACGTGATCTTCCTGACCGGCCGATGTCGGAATCGAATCGACGCTGCTGGGCCACGACAGCCCTTTGTTGTCGTTGACCAGCGCCGCCGACGTGTACTGCACGATCATCAGTCCCGACTGCAAACCCGACCGACCGGTAAGAAACAGCGGCAGCCCGCGCTCTTCGGCGTTGAGCAGCAAATACAGTCGCCGTTCGCTGATCGATCCGATTTCCGAGAGCGCGATTTTCAAGAAGTCGGCCGACAGCGCGACCGGTTCGCCGTGAAAGTTGCCGCCGGACAAAATCGTATCGTCATCGGGAAAGACCAACGGGTTGTCGGTGACCGAGATCGCTTCGGTTTCGATCACGCTGCGACAGTGCGCCAGCGCGTCGCGCACCGCACCGTGGACGACCGGAATGCATCGGAACGAGTAGGGATCTTGCACCCGCCCGCACTCGGCATGCGATCGCACGATCTCCGAAGTCGCCAGCAGAACGCGCAGATGCTCGGCGACGCGCTTCTGCCCGGGATGAGGGCGCAAGTCATTTATCCGCGTGTCGAAGACCCGGTCGCTGCCCAAGAATGCTTCCAGCGACATGGCCGCAACGATATCGGCGACCGCGCAGAGTCGCTGCGCGCGCAGCACTCCCAGTGCCGCGATCCCGGTCATTACTTGGGTGCCGTTGACCAGCGCCAGACCTTCCTTCGCGCCCAGTTGAATCGGCAACAAGCCTGCGGACTGCAGCGCGCGCGCGCTGCTCATGCGCTCGCCGTCATAGTATGCCTCGCCTTCGCCGATGAGCGTGAGGGTCATATGCGCGAGCGGCGCGAGATCGCCGCTGGCACCGACCGAACCCTGCGATGGAACCACCGGCGTAACGCCGCGATTGAGCAGTTCGACGAGCAGATCGAGCGTCTCGAGTTTGATACCGGAGTGGCCCGCGGCCAAAGAACTGACGCGCAACACGCCGGCGGCGCGTACGAACGCTATTTCAAGAGGGGCGCCGGTGCCCGCGGCGTGGCTGCGCACCAAGTTGAGCTGCAGCGCTAGAGCGTCTTTGGGATCCACTTGCACGTTGGCTAGACGGCCAAAACCGGTGGTCACGCCATAGATCGCTTCGCCGCCGGCGAACTTCTTCTCCACGAATGCACGCGAGCGAGCGACGCGTTCGCGCGCCTGCGCGCTGACGCGAACGGGCGCACCCCAAGCAATCGCCTCGATCGCTTCGAGACTCAGCTGTTTTCCGTCGAGTTCGACCACCGGTAACGACTCCCCGTGAGTTAGTGCGGCGTAACGGGCTTCACAGTCGGCGGAACGAGCCGGTTGGACAACACGTGCGGCGTAATGACGATATACAGATTGGTATTCTGATGGCTCGATGTGCCGAACTTAAAGAGGTCTCCCAATATCGGGATATCTCCCAGACCCGGGATTTTGCGCAGGTTCGTAATATCGTTTTGCTGCAACAATCCGCCGATGACCAGCGAATCGCCGTCGGTAACAATCGCGGAGGTCAGCTCTTGGCGCACGGCGATCTGCGGTGCGGTCTGCACGTAACCGATAATCGTCGACACTTCCGAGAAGATGTGTGCGGTGACGCGCCCGTCGTCGGCGATTCGCGGTAGAATCTGCAGGCTCACGCCGACGTTGATATATTGCACTTGCTGCTGGATGATCGTGCCGCCGCCCGAAGGCACCGTCAAGGTATTGAAAATCGGCACGGCCTCGCCGCTGAGGATCGCCGCCGGTTGACCGTTGAGCGCCAGGATGCGCGGCTGAGCAAGCACGCGGGCCTGGCCGTTGTCCTGAGCGGCGTCCAGCGTCGCCCTGAAGTTGACGCCGCCCGAGGGAATGGTGCCGATCGTCGAGTTGAACGTGGCCGTTGCCAGCGTTCCGCTGGGCGAGTAGTCGATGCCCAGATTGCGTGCTGCCGTTTCGGTCAGTTCGACGATCTGTGTTTCGAGGACGACGCTGCGCGTGGGAACGTCGACGTCGGCAATGATGCGTTGGTAGTTGTCGATCTCGGCTTTGGTTCCCGTCAGCACGATTGCATTCAAGCGCCGGTCGACCGCGACGTGATCGTCAAAGCGCACACCCTGCGGAGTATCCTTGGGTAAGATCTGTCCGGCCGGAATCGTCACGTAGCTCGGGGCGGCCAGCGACGGTGCGCTGCTGCCACTGCTAAACGAACCCGATGACGACGACGACGCAGCCGGTTGGGCTGCAAACGGCGACTGTGCCGTGAAGGCGTCTTCGGAGCCCACGATCGCGCCTTTGACCAGCAACCCGGCCACTTCGCTCACCTCGGCGAAGTTCAACGGCACGTACACGGTGCGCACGGCATCGGCTGAAAGCCCCGCAACATAGGCCTTGCGTTGGGCAGTTTGTTGCTCGAACGCCGCTTCTTCATCGCCCACGACCGAGGGCACGTGAATCAGGAGCGCGTTGCCCTCGACTTGCGTATGAATTTTCACCGGCCGTTTGAGATCCAAGTCGACTCGTAAACCGACCGCGGCAAATGTGTTGATTTCAAACGTCGCGACCGGCCCGATGTCGTCTAGACGCGTCGGCACCGTTGCGCCGCGCGTCGTGGCGACCAGGACGACGTGGACGAGCCGCTCCTGCGAACGGATAATGAACGACTGCGGCGGCGGCCCATCAAACGTCAGGCGGAACACGGCACTGCCGTCATCGGCAACCGCGGTATGCACCGAAACAAGTGCGAGGCCCGCGGCCGGAGCCGGACGAATTAGCGACGCAAACGCTAACGTGACGGCCACTGCAATGCGAAGGGCCCGTGACGAAAACCCTACCGCGTTTTTCACAGTTTCGACCAATCGTACTTCGACGGCTTGGCGAACGGCGGTCCGTTTTGAATGACGATCTCTTCGCGGTCGCGCAAGACGATCGAGCGCGGGTTGCCGCGATAGGGTCGGCCGTTCACCCATACGCTCAGGGTCCGACCTCGCGGCGCCTTCACGCCGGCGGCGTGGCCGACGTCCAGCGACATTCCCCAGATGTCGAAGAACTGGCCCAGCGTAAAGGGATGCGTGTTGGGCGATTCGATATGGACGATACCGTCGTTGGTGTGCGTGTGCACCCAGTAGAGGCACGAGCCTCCCGGCGGAATGCCTACGCCCGCCGGAATCGAGACCGGCTGACCGCGATCGAACAGTTGAAGGTGCGAGTGGATATGCTCGACCGCGCCTTCGATCGTTTCGCAGTGGATCGTATCGATGGGCAGGCCCCCGAAAAAGCTCTGTGCCCGCGCCCGTGGCGGGGCACCGACCAGTACGAAAACAGCGCAAATCGCGGCGACAGCAAAGCGTTTCATCGCGTCTTCCCTTCGGTGGAAACGGAGGATAACCCACTTTTGGGCGTGCATAACTCGAAATTCTTGTGGAGGGCATGTGGGTATCCCGCTCGCGGCCTTGCGAGCGCAAATTCGCGGTGCTACCATGCACCTATTTCGAGCGATCGAAGGACGATGTACGTGTCGATCGTGATCGGACCATCCGGCGAATCGTT
>DATKGB010000135.1:0-2532 GCA_035544315.1 Verrucomicrobiia bacterium | reverse complement strand
TAGCCCGGCTTCAACGGCGCGACCGACGATCGAGAGGCCGACGAACGGTGCGAAGACTTCCGGGAAGAGCGTGAGGACGTCGATCGTGAACATAGGCGCTGGTATGTTCACCTTTCTCGAGCGTTTCGCTTGGTTTCGTCCCGACCCAAAGTCCCGCGGCCGCGCGCTGCAGGCGCTGGCTCGAGGCGATTACCCCGGTGCCGAGCGCGAGTTAGGGGAAGCGCTGGCGGTTGCCGATACCCCGGCGGAGCGCACCTTTCTGCTCAACAAACGCGGCGTCGCCCGCGTTGCGCTTGGCCGAAAGGACGATGCGTTGGACGACTTCCGGGCCGCGCTGCTAGGGGACCCGTGGTTCGCGCCGGCGCTGACCAACATCGGAAACATTCTTTTCGAAGCCGGCGATGTCGATGCGGCGACCGCACAATACGAGGCCGCGGTGCGCGCCGACGATTACTATGCGTTAGCCCATTTGAATTTAGGCATCGCCTACAAACACGCCGGCCGCATCGCCGAGGGCGTACGCGAATTGCGACGCGCCAACCGGCTGGAACTACCGTTCCGCTGGGGGTTAAGGAAACGCTCATGACGGACCTCGATCAGATACCGATTTCTAACGAACTGCTCGTTCGCCAGGCGTAGTGGCCAGCTGAACGTCGAGCCGGGCGCCGTCACCGACGCGATCTACAAGATGTGAGAGCGCTCGGCGGCGTCGGCGGTCGCAATATCCTCGAGGTATTCGAAGAGTTCGGGCAGCGTGATCTTTTCCAGCGCGGTGCGGTCGCGCGGGGCGCCCTCGTCGGCCCCCTCGTCACGAATGTAGCAGCGCGATTCGACGCCGCCGTCGCTTTCACTAATAAACGAAACCGCAAACCCCTTGCCGCGCACCTCGTCGTAGATACGCATGGTCTGCGGGTCGAGGATCTCCAGCGAATGTTGCGGATTGCGCGCGTCGAAAATCAAGATGGTCAGGTAATCCCGGTTGGTGACCTCGATCGATCCGACCACGAAGACGTTTTTGGCAGAGAAGAACTCATGGCCGTTTTTGCTGCGGCTTGAGACTTCGTAGAAGACGCGATGGCCGAGGAAGCGGTTGAGAATCTTCCGCAGCGTCGCGAGCGAGGCGAGCGTTTCGGTACGGTTGCCACGCGTGTAGATAATCTTCACGGCGGGATACGCGATCTTGCACGGGGCCGGAGGCAGGCCCTGCCGAAAGTGCCTCGCGCATGTTCTCGCTCCCCGATATCGGCGTCATTTCCATCCTGGCGCTGCTGCTTTTCGGCCCCGACCGCCTGCCGGGGATGCTGCGCCAGGCGGGCCGGATCATGCGTGAGGTTCAGAACACCTCGCATTCGTTCGTCGCCGAAATGGAGCGCGCGGCCGACGTCCAAGAGCGACCCGAACCGCGGGTGGACGAGCCACTAATCCCGCCGCATCCCGAACCGGTGGCGGAATCACCCGAACCGCACGTGGAATCGCTCGAACCACCGGCGCCGGAGCGGCCTAACGGCTAGATGTTGAAGTTCGAACGGATCTCGGCGATGCGCTGTTGGACTTGCGCGCGCACTTGTTCGTGCAGACGTTCTTTTTGCTCTTCGGGGAGGCGGCGATAGATCAGATAGCCGGCTGCGGAGAGCAAGCCGCCCAGTACGCCAACGATTAGCGCGCGGCCGGCCTCGTTCTCGCCCTCATCTTTTCTTTGGGAATTGGGCGGGGCGTTTGACGAGAATTGGCTCTTGAAACCGTTTCCGGCGCCGTCGCCACCCGACCACTGCTGTTCGGGCGAGGTGGACTTGAACTGTGACATGGTGCCTCCTTAGAACGTACGACCATCATACCCGAAAGGGCGATCAAAGTTACGCGCGCTGCTCGGGTTCCTGCTCGACGCGAACGTATTGGGGGTACTGACTGGCGATCTGCTCGATCGCCAATTCGGCGGTTCGAACGATGGCTTCGACGCGCGGGTCGTCCCGGTCGTGCATCGGCCAGCGTAGCGCCATCTCGCCCGGTTGCTGCTCGGCTTCAAGAGCGATCTTGGCGTACTCCTCAAGCCCTAGGCGCGCCGCTTGGAGAATCGCCGAGATCGCCGCGCATACCAGCGAGTACTCATCCGAACTGGTCGATTCGATCTCGACGTGCCCGCTGGAAAAAACAGAAGACAGCCGGTTACGGCCGTCCCTGCGAAACGTCAGGTGGACCACGCGTAGCCTACAGACTGATCTTGGTGATTTTGACCTCGGCGAACGGCTGGCGGTGGCCGTTCAGTTTGCGGATGCGCTTCTTCGACTTGTAGCGGAAGACCAAGATCTTCTTGCCCTTGCCGTGGCGCACGACCGTTCCGGTCACGCTGACGCCCTTGAGGCCATCGGCCACTTTGACGGCTTTTCCGTCGCTGGCCAAGACGACGGAGTCAAAGGTAACGTCCGTGCCGACTTCCGTGGTGTGGAGGTCGCACGAGATAACGTCGCCCTCGGCTACGCGGTATTGCTTGCCGCCGGTTTCGATGATCGCGTACATAACCGCGTAACGATCCCC
>DATKGB010000134.1:0-19292 GCA_035544315.1 Verrucomicrobiia bacterium | reverse complement strand
GGAGAGAAGGCTCGACGACTCAGTGGTCGCGACTTGGGTCGCGCAACGAACGACGCCCGAACAACGCGACGCCTCCGACCAGAAACTCAAGGCGCGCTGCATCGCCGATCGGATCAACGACGACGATTTTCTTCAACGTTATCCCGAGGCGAAGAAACGTCCGCCGGAAATGCTGCTCATCGACATGCTCGACGCCGACGATAAGGCAATGTTCTCCAAATAGCGTTGTGGCTCGATCGCGCCGACGGCGGCGTCGGTTACCGCAACGTTTCGATATACGACGCGACGTCCGCAACGTCTTGTGCCGAGAGTGTCCCTGGGTACAGCTTCGGCATCGGCGGCGCGGGATTCTCGATCCACCGTTCTGCTGCGGCGAGCGATTTGCGAACGCGCTCGTTCTTGAGCGGCGGGCCTTCTCCACCGGCTCCGCCCACACCGTGACAGATGGCACAGTTTTGCGCGAACAACGCCGACCCGTGCGTAACGTTCGGCGCTCCCAACGCCTGCGACGCGGATGATGCGACCGCCACGGCAGTGACCGTCGTAGGTTCGACGCCGTATCCCCACACTCCCAGAACTGCCATGGCAACGATGCCGATGCCGGAGGCCCAGCCAATGCCATTGGCATAGCGTTGCCCACCATACCCAGCCACGAAACCGAGGAATATCAATCCGAGATGCTCGACGATGTGGCCGTAAGGATGCCGCTCGAAGTACGAATATTCCGACGGCCACATCAAGAGCATGGCGAACACCGGCGCAAACATGGAAACAACTAGCCAAGGTGCGCCGCTGCGCCGTTCGCGCGCCAAAAAACCGGCGAAAAGGATACCGGCGAGCGCCGCGCCCGCCATCATCACCGCGTGGATTACGTGGTGCAACGGGATCGGAATATCGACGGCTGAACGGTAGAGCGGCGCGAGTGCGAACGCAACCGTTGCGAGCAGAATCATCGTTGCCGCGATCGATTGCCTGTTCATGCCGTCGCCTCGCTTTTGCCAAGGCGTGCGAGTCGAATCCCCTCGAAAACGCAGATCGCAAACCCGATCAAAAAGACGATCGCGCCCACTGTGCCCACACTTGCCCAGAACGGGCCGGGAGCCGGCTCCACGGCATAGCGTCGAGGTATGCCCGCCGCTCCCGCAATATAGAATGAAAACACAAAGAGGGCACCGCCGCCAAACATACCGAGGCCGACGAGCCAACGCATCACAAGACTGGATACTGCGTCCGCTCGCTGTTCGAGAATGACAAACACCCACCCGAGCGTAAAGAGCAGCACGCCCTCGAGCAAGTAGGTGTGAAAGTGTGCCGGCACCCACAGCGTATTGTGCAGATCGACGTTGGCCGGGATGGTGGCGTCGAGTACGGCGCCGATGCCGCCGACGACCCAACCGATCATTCCGCCGTAGAGAAACATCGAGCCCAGCGACCAGCGCATCCCCGAGCGGTGCACGAGCATCACGCCGCCGTACACGGTCACGACCACGACGGGGATCGCTGCCAGATACGATGCGATCTCCCCCACGAATTGCATCCACTGCATCTGGGCGAAATCCATGTACAGATGATGGAAATAGGCGATGATCACGAACAGCAGCGTTGCCCACCACGCAACCGCCAGCTGCGGCGAGGTATGATACGCGCGCTTAGTGCACAGAGGCAGCCCGACGTACACGCCCGCAACGGCCATATACATCGTGAGATTCGCAATGGAATGTCCGAAAAGATACGTGAGATTCTTCGCCCAGAGTGGGTTGATCGCGACCGTCGGATCCATCCAGTGCACGAGCAGCGCGGTGCCTATCACGAGACCGACCGTGCCGGTAATGAATCCGTCGAATGCCGTGATCGCCGCGGCGAACATGGCGGGTGGCGGCGGTTTGCCGCCCGATTCGGTAAACGCACGATTGCGAAAGACATAGTCGATTGCGAGCATGCCGCGAACGCCGCCGTACTTTGCCAGCAACGCGCCGAGGATCTGCGCGCACCATAGCATGAAGCCGAGCATCACGAGCGCGTTGCCGATAAGCCACGTGCCGGTCGCCCAACTCGGCCAATACGTTCCGACGAATGGAAGCGGATAGAGCATCGTCCACAGCGATCCATATCGCCCGGGAACGACGCTGACTATCACCGTGATCACGCCGGCTATGAAAAACCCATAAGCGAGATACGCGATCCGCTCGTCGAGATCCATTTCCCGGCGCACCAGATACCACAGCGTCCCCAGGCCCGAGATCGCCATGGCGACGATCATGCCCACGCCGTGGAGGCTCAAGATCGAATAGAACGTTCCGGGATCGACCGGGAGCCAACCGGCCTGCGCGGCTCGCAGCAGGATACCGGCCAGCAACATCAGCGAGAAGATCGCCAATCCCGTGCCGATGTAGGTCCACATCACGCGCACGCCGGCGCGACTTTGCACTACGTCGCTGCTCATCGAACGTCGAACCCCCCTTGCATCGCGGCATGCGCGATGCCGCAGTATTCGAGACAACGGATCACGTAGCGTCCCGCCACGGTGAACGTCATCGGCAGATGATTGACATAGCCCGGCATGACCTGCACCTGGCCGACGATCGCGCCGTTCGGGCCGTAGATGCCGAACCCATGATTGACATCCCGAGACGTGACGTCGAAGATCACCGGAACGCCGAGCGGAACGACTGCCGGAACGGCAAAGCTGTATTGTTGCGCGACGACGCTGAAATGCTTGGCATTCGCCGACGCATTGGCCCGCGGATACGGGAAATTCGGTATGGTTATCACAAATGTGGCCACCGCGACGACGAGTACGAGCCAGAACCAATAACGCCGCAATGCATAGCCACGCGACGTGACCACCTCCTGCGGCAAGGGTTCGTGCGCTCGATAGTTGGCGAGAAAGAGCATCACGATGATGGCAAGGGCCGCAACCACGATGAAACTCTCGAAAATCAGATAGGCGTTTCCCATAACCTCAAACCCTCCACGTTTCGAATGTGCTTGGCCCGTCCCATGGCAATTCCAGCGTTAACGGAAAACGCAACGGCGGCGAGCAACCCAACGCTACCGCTAGCAACGAACGACCACGGGCGATCGCTCGCTGCGCCGAGGACGAGCAAAACGACGGCCGCCTGCGCGAGAACGACGGTCGCCCAACTCAGGCGCGCGTCCAGGAGTTGCCATGGTCGCGTTGCGTCGTCGTCGCCCGCGAACGCCGTGGCGATGACGCGAATTCCGATGTGATGCAGGTGCGCGTTAATCATTTGCCCGAGCCACCCGGCGAGCGCTGTCGCCACCGCAACGTCGTACGCACCGAACGCCGCAGCACTCGCCGAGAACACCAGCCACACCAGCGACGCCACGATAAACGCGTGCGCGGGCCGGTTGGGTGTCTGCGCGCGAAGCACGCGATCAAACCCATCGATCGCATAGAGCGCCGCCGCTGCGACGCCGATGACGAACGCCGTGCGCGTCAGGGCGAGGATCCCGATCCCTAGGGCGACCGGTATGGCGATCGCGCTGAGCAACATCGCCGTGCTTGAGAAGATGTGCATGGCGCGCCATCGCGGTTCGCTGCCGAGGATCGGTCGAAAGGTTCTCGCCGAGACGCCCATCGCCAAGAGCGTCAACCACCCGACGAGCGCAACTGCTGCGTGCTCGGGTGCGAACTGCAACAGGCCCGCATCTCCCGATTGATATGCGTAAGCCAACAGCGCACCGAGTACGGCTGCCACCGCCAAAAACACGATCACCAGCAGGAACGCGCGAGCGATCGCTCCTTCCGTCGCCGAGGGCGCTGGCTGCACGAGCGTCGCGATTGCCACGCTCGCATAGACAAGAATCACTATCGCCGAGGCGAAGCCGAAGATCGCAACGCCGAGCCCCGCGCCGGTTACAAACGAAAGGACGAATCCGGCCGCCGCGAACGGCAACAGAGCGCCACTCCACCGAGCGAGGGCATTGCCGCGCCACGAAAGGTCGGTGAACCCCGGGACGACGTGAATGAGCACCGTGAGTGCGATCGTTGTGAACGACCCGAGCGCGACTGCGTGGATCCACGCTAGGGCGATCCCGAACGACGGCGTGACTCCGTACACGATCACGAGCGTCCACGAGAGCGCGCCGAACAGCGCGCCCAGGGCCAGCGGGACCGGCGGAATCCAGCCTTTCATCACCGCACTCCCGGCGCCGGATGCGACGGCGGCCGCGTGCGAAACCATGCGAACGATACGAACAAGAGGACGGCACACACTTGCGCCACGGCCGACGTGCCTAGGACCCCGCGCGCGATCGTGGATGAAGCAATAGACGGTTCGGAAACGATGCGTGCGATCAATCCACCGTTGAGCAACAGATAGATCGTAAGCGGCATCCAGCGAAAATAGCGGCCTTGCGTCTCGGGAAAACGTTCGCGATTGAGCGGGAGGAACCACATCGCGAAACCCATCACCATGTTGACGAGCCAACCGACGAACGCCACGTGCGCGTGTTCGATCGCCCAGATCGGATCGACGGGACGTCCAAAGGACTCTTCAAGCGCCATCCACGCGCCCCAAACGAACGCAACGGCGAGCGCGAGTAACCCGGTTTTCACGAAGAGACGGCTCTCGATCGGCATCTATCGGCTCTTGCGTTTCTTGCGTGCGAAACCGCTATGAAGCGGCGGCGCGAATGTCGGTTCGTGCCAGAGCGTATCCGACCAGGCGATCAATCAGCGCCTCGTATGAAATTCCGATCGCCTTGCAGGCGTCGGGCAGCAGGCTGGTCGCGGTCAGGCCGGGCAGGGTGTTGACTTCGAGAATCTGCGGGCGCCCTTCTTTGCTCACGATAAAATCGGTGCGCGAATAGTCGCGCAAGCCGATCAAGCGATGCGCCGACAGCGCGAGCATCTGCATGCGCGCGGCCAAATCCGCGTCGATCTCGGCCGGCACGACGTGCGTGCTGCCGCCCGGCTCGTATTTGGCGGCCATCGAATAGAAGCCGTCTTTGTTTGCGACGATCTCGACGACGGGAAGCGCTTCCTCACCCAGCACGCCGCACGTGAACTCGCGACCTTCGATGTATTCTTCGGCCAGAATTTGCGGAAAGGTCTTCGCTGCGGCGAGCATCGCGTGCGTCCATTGCTCGTGCGTCTTTACGATTGCGACGCCCGACGACGAACCTTCGAAGCGCGGCTTGATCACCAGCGGCAAGTCCAACGAACCGGGCAGCAGCGGCAAGGTTCCGCCGGAAAGGTCGAACAGGTCCCAGGCTGCCGTTGGCAGGCCTTCGGCCGCAAGCAGTTTCTTGGTGAGATGTTTATCCATCGCCAGGGCCGCGGCTTCGACGCCGCTGCCGGTGTACGGAATCGCGAGATAATCGAGTAACGCCTGCACTTGGCCGTCTTCGCCGCCGGGGCCGTGCAGTGCGTTGAAGACGACCGTCGGCGCGAGCGTGCGAATCGCATCGATAAACGACGCGTCGTAATCGAGCGATTGCGCGTCGTAGCCGAGCGTTTGCAGCGCGCGCATTACGCCAGCACCCGTGGCAATCGAGATGTCGCGCTCGGAACTGCTTCCGCCCATGACCACCGCAACTTTCGCGGTTCGCGCTGACTGCACGCTGCTATCCCTTCTCGATGAAAACGCCGACGAGGTGGACCTCCAACTGGAGTTGGACGCCGAACTTTTCCCGCACCGCGCGCCGTACGCGCGCCAGCAACGTCGCCACGTCGGCGGCACTGGCGTCGTCG
Organism: Verrucomicrobiia bacterium; assembly: GCA_035544315.1. Classification (GTDB taxonomy): domain Bacteria; phylum Vulcanimicrobiota; class Vulcanimicrobiia; order Vulcanimicrobiales; family Vulcanimicrobiaceae; genus JALYSX01. Next base: position 13,573 of record DATKGB010000134.1, on the reverse strand, counting down.
ACGTTGTTGATGAAGTTCGCGTGTAACGGCGAGACTTCCGCGCCGCCTTCGCGCAACCCCTTGAGGCCGGCCGCTTCGATGAGCCGCGCGGCCTTATCGCCGTCGGGATTCCGAAAACACGATCCCGCGTTGGGCTGGGCGATCGGCTGGGTGGCCTTGCGCCGCACCAGGCGCGCCTGAATCTCTTCGCGCACCGTCTTGGGGTCGCCGCGCTCGAAGGCCAGCGTGACCCGCGAGACGACCGCATCGCGCGCGAGGGTCGTGTGCCGATAGAAATATTCGATTCCGACCGCGTACGGCTCGGGCTTGCCCGGCGACTGCACCCAAACCTCGCGCACGAAGTCGCCGATCTCGCGATCGGTTCCGGCATTCATCCGCAACGAGCCGCCCACGCTGCCCGGAATCCCGGCCAGCGAACCGACGCCGATCGCGCCCAAGGACGCGGCCTTGGCCGTCAGCAGCGCCATGTTGGCCGACGCGCCGGCGTGCACGATCACCGTATCGCCGACCGCCGCGGCCTCGATCTCGGCGAACTCGCCGCCCAAGCGCATCACGATGCCGCGCATCCCGCCGTCTCCGACGAGCAGATTGCTTCCGCTGCCCAGCACGAACCACGGCATCCGTCGGCGCAGACAAAATCGCATCAGCTCGGCCATGCGCCCGCGCACGCCCACCGAGATGAAGGCATCCGCCGGGCCGCCGATCTTCCACGACGTGAACGGCGCCAACGCCTGGTCGAAGCGCACGTCGTCACCGAAAATGGCGCGCAGTTCGTCGCGATCCCGTTCGTGCAGAATCGATGCCACGGCGGCTTGTGTGGTCGCGCTCATGCCGGCGTTTGCGCGCGTTCGGTCAGCCGTCGCGCGAGTTTGGCGGCGACGTCGGTGATGTTGCCAGCGCCTAACATCAGGACCAGCGCCCCCGCCGGTGCGTCCGCATCGATGCGCGCTTCCAAGTCGTTAACGTCGGCGACGTAGGTGACGCGTACGCCGTGCGCGGCCAACGGCTCGCCGATCGAGCGTTCGCTCACACCGGGCATCGGCGGTTCCGACGCCGCATAGACCGGCGCCAGGTAGACCCGATCCGCGCCCCGCAGCGCGTCGGCAAAGTCGCGCGCGAGATAGGCGGTTCGCGAGTAGCGATGGGGTTGAAAGGCGACGAGGATCGCGCCGCGATGATAGTCGCGGGCGGCAGCGATGGTCGCGCGGACGGCGGTGGGATGATGCGCGTAGTCGTCGACCACGATCATGCGCGGGTCGCGCGCCAGGATATCGAAGCGCCGGCGCACGCCGCGAAACCCGCTCAGGCCGTGCGCGATCTTGGCAAACGGCGCGCCCAGTTCGCGTCCGATCGCGATGGCCGCTAGCGCGTTCTGCACGTTGATCAAACCGGGAACCGGCAACTGCACCGTTCCCAAACATACGCGCCCCGCTATGACGTCGAACGTCGAACCCAGTTCGGCAAACCGCACGTTGCGCGCGTGGATTTCGGCTTGCGGCAGCAGCCCAAACGTGACCGTGCGCGCCCGTCGCTTCTCCGACGCCAACCCCGCGCTCAGAGGATTATCGACGCCGACGATCGCCAGACCGTCTTCGGGCAACCTTTTGAGAAACTCGTCGAACGCGCGCACCAATTGCGGCAGGTCGTCGTCGCTGGCCAGATGATCGTTCTCGATATTGGCAACCACCGCGATGGTCGGTTCGAGCAATGCGAACGAGCCGTCGGATTCGTCGGCTTCGGTAAGGAACCACGGCGACGAGCCGTCGTAGGCGTTGGTGCCGAGCACGCCGTCGACGCCGCCCAGAACCAAGCTCGCATCGATGTCGCACTCGCGCAGCACCGCGTGGGTCATCGCGGTCGTCGTGGTTTTGCCGTGCGTACCGCAGATCGCGATGCCGCGGCGTTCGCGGATCAGTTGGGCCAACAGTTCGCCGCGATGCAGGACGGGCAGCTTCGCGTGCGTCGCCGCGATGATTTCAGGATTGTTGCGATCGATCGCCGACGACACGACCAGACGTTGGGCGCTGCCGATATTCTGGGCCGCATGTCCGATCGTCACGCGCGCACCTTCTTCGCGCAATCGCATCGTCAACGCCGATTCTGTGACGTCCGAACCGGATACCGACTCCCCACGCGCGAGCAGAATCCGCGCGATCGCGCTCATGCCGATCCCGCCGATGCCTACAAAATGCCACGTGCCGCTCACGATACCGGTGGTATTCGCGCCAACAGTGCCGCTATCCGGGCAGTCACCGCCGACGTCGCGTCGGCACCGGCAAGCGAGCGCGCCGCCAGCCGGACGCGGTCCAGGAGCAGACCGTCGCCGGCAAAGAGCGCTGCCAGGCGCGGCCCGTTCAACTCGGCGTCGCGCACGACCACGGCCGCGCCGGTAGCCTCGACCGCGCGGGCGTTGGCATCCTGATGGTCGTCCGCCGCGAACGGGTAGGGCACCAAAATCGCACCCGCACCGACCGCCGCCAACTCCGCCACCGTCGAGGCGCCCGCGCGCGCCAGCACCAGGTCGGCGACCGCGTAGGCGTCCGCCGGATCGTCGAGATACGCGACGATGTGGACGAGCGGATTGCTCGCGGACTGGGACGCCAAGCGTTGCGCGTCGCGAATACCGGCGACCAACAGTATTTGCCAGCCGTCGGGGACGCCATTCTCGGAGAACCATGCGATCGCGTCGTTGATTCTCGCGGCACCCAAACTTCCGCCCATCGCCAGCAGCGTCAGCCGCGCTTGATCCAGGCCGAGTCGTGCGATCGCTTCCTCGCGCGGCGGCAGCGCTTCGAGCGACGCGCGGACGGGAACGCCGGTACGCGCGTATTTGCCGGTAAAACGCGGGTCCACGTTTTGGGCCGCGCCCCATACCTCATCGACCAGCGGCGCCAACAAGCGATTGGTCAAACCGGGGCGTGCGTTGGGTTCGAGCAGCGCGATCGGTGCGTGCAGGAGCTTGAGCGACCGCAAGACCTTGGCTGCAACCACTAACGGAAAGCAGACGTAGCCGCCGGTCGCGACGATCATGTCGGGTTTGATCCTTACCAGGAGGACGAGCGACTGCAGCACGCCGATTGCATTGGCAAACGGCGCGACCAGCATCGCCGATGAAAGTTTACGCGCTAGCGGTTTGGCGACGATGGTCGCAAGCGGATATCCGGCCTTGGGAACGATCGTTGCTTCGATCCGGTCGCGCGTCCCGACGAACGTGATGTCCCACCTGTCAATCGGAGCGTGTCGAAGCAGGCGCAGCGCGTCGGCGATGGCGATCGCCGGATAGACGTGACCGCCCGTTCCGCCCCCGGCAAACAGGATCTTCACGCGTCTACGCGGCGATAGCGACCGACGTTGAGGATCAGTGCGACGGCAACCAAGTTGACGATCAGCGAACTGCCGCCAAACGAAATGAACGGCAGGGGCACCCCGGTGAGCGGCCACGACGACGTGACCACGCCGATGTTGACGAACGCCTGGATGACTATGGTTGCCGTACAGCCGACGACCAGGAAGAACCCGAACGAATCCGGCGCGGCGATCGCGATGCGAATAGCTCGATACGCCAGCACGACAAACGCAGTGATGACCACCAGCGCGCCGAACAGCCCGAGTTCTTCACCCAATACCGAAAAGATGAAGTCGGTGTACTGTTCGGGCAGATAGAAAAATTTCGCGCGCGAGGCGCCCAAACCGACGCCGAATAGGCCGCCGCTGCCTAGCGCGAGCATCGACTGCACCACCTGAAAGCCGTGGTTCTGCCGATCTTTCCAGGGATCCAAGAATACCATGATGCGCGCGCGCAGATAGCTGCTGGCCAGCACCGCAAGGGCTGCGGGAGGGAGCGTGACGGCGATCACGCCCAGCAGATGCGCGATCCGCGCGCCGGCCGAAAAATACATGACGAACGCGGTCATCACCAGCAAACTGGCCGTACCCATGTCGGGCTCTTTGAAGATTAGTAGCGCCATCAAGAGCGGCGGTACGCATAACGGCGCAAGTCCTTTGACCAGCGACCCGATCCGATCGCCGCGCGTGGAAAGCATCGCCGCCAGGTAGACGGCCAGCGCGAGCTTGGCAAACTCCGATGGCTGCATCGTCAGCGGCCCCGCGCCCAGCCAACGCCGCGCGCCGCCCACGACGATGCCGACGTGATGGATCAGCACCACGCTCAATAGAACAATCGCCGCCAGCAGCAAGTACGGCGCCCATTGCTTGAGCTTGCGATAATCCATGCGGTACGCACCGTAGGCGCACAACAATCCGACGGCTAGCCAGACGAACTGGCGCTTGACAAAGTACGCCGGATCGTGACTATCGACGTATGCCAGCGCGCTGGATGCGCTGAAGATCATCACCAGGCCGATGGCCACCAGCGTCGCGACCGACGCAAACAGCAGCGTGTCGGGCGGCGCACCGACGAAGGAACGCCGCGGCATGCGATCGTCGTGGGGCGGACGCGTCGGACGGGATGCGCGCGCGGCGTTACGCACCGGCAGTTTCCCCAAGAGCCACGACCGCGGCGGTGAACTGTTCGCCCCGATCTTCAGCCGACCCGAACATATCGAATGAGGCGCAGCCGGGCGAGAGCAAAACGACGTCGCCGGCTTGCGCAAACGTGCGGGCTTTGGCAACCGCATCGCGCATCGACGTCGCTCGTTTGACCGGGGTGGTTTCCAAGACGGCTTCGATCTCGCCCGCGGCCTCACCGATAAGCACCGCGGCTTTGGCGCGACGATCGATCGCGCGTCCCATCTCCTCAAAAGCGGTTCCCTTGCTGCGGCCACCGGTAATCAGCACGATCGGGCGGTCGTAGGCGGCCAGCGCCGCTTGCACCGCGCCCGGATTGGTCGCTTTGGAATCGTCGACGTAGAGTACGCCGTCGATGTCGCCGACGGGCTGAAGCCGATGCGCCATCGGCACGAAACTTTTCACCGCCTCGCGTAAACGCGTAGGTTCGCAGCCCACGGCCAGCGCGGCGAGCAGCGCGGCCATCACGTTCTGCACGTTGTGTTCGCCCACTAGTTGAATCTCGTCACGAGTCACCAATGCGACCGGGCGCGGGTCGCCGTTGATCGGCACGTATACGATCGCCTCGTCGCTCAGATACATGGTCGCGCGTTCGTGATGCGCGCCCAATGTGAACCACAACTGGCGTGCCTGGACGCGATGGTTTTCGTCGCGCTGCCATTGCAGCGCCGCAAGCCGCTCGTCATCGAGATTGCCGACGAACGCATCGTGCATGCCCTGGTTGGCGAAAATCCGGTATTTCGCTTCGACGTACTCGTCCATCGAGCAATAGCGATCGAGATGATCGGGCGAGACGTTGAGCAATACCGCGACGCGGGGTCGGAACGCGCGGATCGTTTCGAGCTGAAACGACGAAACCTCGGCCACGACCCAGTCGTCGCCGGTCAGCCCCTCGACTTCACGAATCAAGGGGTTGCCGATGTTCCCGCCGACGCGTGCGTTCTTTCCGGCCGCGCGCAGCAGGTGGCCGATCAACGCGGTTGTCGTCGACTTTCCCTTGGTGCCGGTGACCGCGATCATCGGCGCGGCACATAAGCGATAGGCAACTTCGATCTCGCCCAAGACCGGCACGCCCGCGGCTTGCACCGCGCGCACGACCGCGCTGGTTAAGGGGATGCCCGGCGACAGCACCGCCGACGCGCACGATCCGGCAACCAGCCCGACGTCGGCGGGCGCGACGAACCGTGCGCCCAACCCTTCGATGCGGACGATCGCTTCGCCTAACTCGCCGGGCGCCTTTTCGTCGGTTGCGTATACCGTCGCACCGCGCCCGCGCAGCACTTCCACGCACGCCAACCCGCTGCGTCCCAAGCCGATCACTAATACCGTTTCGCTGGTATCGAAGCCCATCATCGCACGATCGCCAATCCGACCAGCGAGAGGACCAGCGACGCGACGACAAAGCGTCGGGTCACCGTAGTTTCAGGCCAACCGAGTAGTTCGAAGTGGTGGTGAAGCGGCGACATCTTGAAAATGCGTTTGCCCTTCGTCATTTTGAAATACGCCACTTGGATGATAACCGAAAGTGTCTCGGCCACAAACACGCCGCCGATGATCAGTAGCAGCAGCATCTCGCCGGTCAAGATCGCCACGCCCGCGAGCAAGCCGCCCAACGCTAGCGAACCGGTATCTCCCATGAACATTCGCGCCGGGTAGCGGTTGTAGGCCAAGAACGCAATGCACGCACCAATCGTCAAGAGCGCCGCCTGCGCCGGTGCCCACAGCGCGGACGAAAGTGCAATTGCGGCCAGAACCCCCAGTGGCGGGATCATCGTTCCTGCGGCCAGGCCGTCTAGACCGTCGGTGAGGTTGACCGCGTGCACCGCTCCGCTAATCGCCAGAATGCCCAAGATCAGCCACAGCCAATGCGGAACGGCCAGCACGTACGCGCCCGCGTGAAACACGACATCGAGCGGAAAAAAGCCATTCGACATCGTCGCCAAACGCAAAAATATTATCGCGATCAGCGCGGTCGCCAAGAATTTCGTGCGCGCGCGCAAGCCTTGATTCTTGCCCTGGCGGATCGACAGAAAGTCGTCGATGAAACCGATCGCCGCGCAGCCCAACACGAGCAGCTCGAGCTCACCAACGAATGGGCGACCCCAGGTGAAAAACAGCGGCAGCGTTGTGACGGCAAAGCAGATACCGCCCATCGTCGGCGTTCCGGTTTTTCCTCGATGCGTTTGGGGAGCGTCCTCGTAAGCGACCTGTTTGAACTGGCAACGCGGCAGCAACCGCACTAGGATCGCGCAAGCGGCCAGCCCAAGTACGAAACCGGCGACAACGCAGACCGTCACGAGTTCGATCAGCTTCACGACGTTGCCTCAAACAATGGATTGGGCCCATCGGCACGCCATTTCAACACCACGATCGGCGTCTGTTCGTCGCCGTTGCCGTGCGGGTTATCGAGCAGGGCTGACTCGACATTCCCACGGTGAACGCCGCTCGACGCGCCTAAAATCTTGGCTATCTCCAAATCGTTGGCATCGACCACGACGCAGCCGGCGCCGGTGCGTTCGAAGATCGATTGCGCGAAGGCGCCGGGCTCGCGCGGCGCCAACACGATCGCTCGCTCGTAAGGTGCCAGCGTGCCGGTGTAACCATCGATCGCGGCGATCGCGTCGCCCAGCACTTCGTAAAACATGCCGCGCCGACCAACTAGTCGCCCGAGCACCTGAAGCGCCGCCGCATAGGCCACTTTTGGCGCGCCGACGTTGTCGATCACGAGCTGCACGGACTCGGGCTGACTGACCGTCGCCATCGCGCCCGCATGCCGCGACAACGTATACGCCAGACGCGACGGACGGACGTATTCCGCCGCGACGAACTCCCCTTGTGCGATCGCGACGGCGGTTTCGGAGATGGCGATCACGTCGCCGGGGCGTGCGATACCGCGGACCGCATCGTCGACCAGCCCGATCAAATCGTCGGACGGCGCGACGATACGCGTTCGCACCGGAATGGCGACCAAGCCTTCGGGAAGCTCCGCCCGGCGCACCGCCAATTGCAGCGTCATCGGGCGCCGCCTTGTAACAGCTCGACCACTTCCTCCAACTTGTAGACGCGCGATCCTTTCAGCAGTACCGCATCGCCGGGATGGGCGTTCTCCTCCAACCAGCGCGCTGCATCGCTATTCGTCGCGAACCGCACGATGCGCTCCGAGGAGAGCCCTCCGTTTTTCGCGCCACGCTCCAACGCATCGACGTAATCGCCGCCGATCAGCAAGACGTCGACGCCCTTGGCAGCCGCCCGCTCCCCGACTCGTTCGTGCATTGCGGACGCTTCCTCGCCGAGTTCGGCCATACCGGCTAGCACGACGATACGCCGCTGCGCCGGTTCGTCGGCAAACGCGTCGAGCGCGGCCAGCATGCCGGTCAGGTTGGCGTTGTAGGCATCGTACACGATGAGCGGGCGCCCGGCGATCGCGATGCGCTCGAAACGGCCGGGCGGCAGATGCAGGTCCGGGATCGCGTCGACGACCGCGTCGACTTCGACCCCCAGCTCGCGCGCTGCCGCGATCGCGGCGGCCAGGTTAGCGCGATTGTGCGCGCCAGGCAGGCGCACGTCAATTGCCCGCTCGAGCACGTCGCGCGAATCGATTTCGAGCAGACGATCCGTTCCGACGATCAGGGTCGTACGGCCGCCGGTCGAGATGCGCTCGGCTCCGGCGCCGAACCAGTGCGGCGCTTCGAGTAAACTCGGCGCGCGTTGCAGCGAGACCTCGTCGCGCGCGTTAAGAATCGCTAATGCGCCGCCGGAGAACAACCCCCATTTCGTGTGCGCGAGCCGTTCGAGCGAGCCCATAATTTCCACGTGCGCCTCGCCGACGTTGGTCAGGACGCCGATGTCCGGACGTGCTACATGAACGAGCGGCGCGATGTCGTCGTAGTGCCGCGCGCCCATCTCGACGACGAGCACGTCGTGCGATGCATCGGCGTTAGCCAGCAAAAACTTACTCACACCGATTTCGTTGTTTTCGTTAGCGGGCGAGGCTGCTATTCGATCGCCGAAACGTAGGCTCAGCAACTGCCCCAGCAACTCTTTGGTCGTCGTCTTGCCGACGCTTCCGGTGATGCCCACGACGCGTCCGGCAAATCGTTCGCGTGCCGTCTGAGCCAAGGTCATGTATGCCTGGAGCGTGTCCTTGACGACCAGCGTCGTCACGCCCGATAAACGCGCATTGGCGTCGTCGACGACGAGCAGATCGGCGCCTTTGGCAATCGCCTCGCGTACGTAGTTGTGCCCGTTGAAGCGTTCGCCGCGCAGCGCTAAAAACGTATCGCCGGTGGAAATCGTGCGCGTGTCGGTGCTCACGCGCACGTCGTGCGGCGCGTGCGACGCATCGAGCACCGTTGCGTCGAGCGCCTGAACGGCGACCTCGAACGGCAGGCTCATCGCGACGCCATTGCGGCCAGCGCCGCGCGCGCGACCTCGCTATCGTCAAACGGTAGGATCGCGTCGCCCAAGAGCTGATAGGTCTCGTGGCCTTTGCCGGCGATAAGCACCGTGTCGCCCGGCGCACTCTCGGCGATGGCGCGTTCGATCGCGATCCGGCGATCGAGTTCTACGATGTGTTCGTGGCTATCGATGCCCGCTACGATCGCATCGGCGATGGCGCGCGGGTCTTCGCTGCGCGGGTTATCGTTGGTGATGTAAATTCGGTCGGCCAGCCGCGCCGCGATCTTCCCCATCAGCGCGCGCTTGCCGCGATCGCGGTCGCCGCCGCAGCCAAAGACGACGGCCAGCGCCCCGTTGGTGATTTCGCGCAACGCGTTCAGCGCGTTTTCCAACGAGTCGGGCGTGTGCGCGTAGTCGACCACAACGTCGATCGGGCCGGGCACGCGTTCCATTCGTCCCGGCACGCGCTGCAGGTTTGCCAAACCGCGCGCTGCGATCGCATCGTCGACACCCAGATGACGCACGCATCCGAGCGCGCACAGCGCGTTGGCCACATTAAACCGGCCGGGGAGATGGACGACGAACGGCGTCGTGCCGACGGCGAAGCTCGTCCCGCGCGCGCCGCTCTGCATGGCGCTCGGGACCAGGTCGGCGTGGCCGCTTAGCGCGTAGGTCAGCGTCGGCTTGGTGGCGCGAAGCTCGTCGGCCCAAGTCGCGCCCAACGCGTCGGCAGCGTTGAGCACGCATTTGTGCGCCTTATCGAATAAACGCCGCTTGGCAGCGGCGTAGGCGTCGATCGTTCCGTGAAAGTCGAGATGATCGCGGGTGAGATTGGTGAACGCGCCGACGGCAAATCCGACATCTTCAACCCGATCGAGCGCCAGTGCGTGGGAACTGACTTCCATCGCAACCGCGCGCGCGCCGGCGTCGCGCATCTCGGCGAGCAGACCGTGCAATTCGTGCGCCAGCGGAGTCGTGTTGGCCAGCGTCCAGGAACGTTCGCCGAGCTGCGCGCCGACCGTGCCGATGATGCCGCACGGAATGCCGGCCGCGCCCAGCATCGCCGCGGTCATCATCGTTGCGGTCGTTTTGCCGTTGGTTCCCGTGATGCCGACGACCGACATCGCCCGCGACGGATCGCCGTAAAAACCCGCTGCAATAGCGGAAAGCGCGCGACGCGTGTCTTCGATTAAGATCAAGACAATGCCGTCGGGAACGTCGAACGCGCGGGTCGGCTCGGCCACCACCGCGACCGCGCCTTTTGCAACCGCCTGCGCGATGAAGGCGTGTCCGTCGGCGTGTTCGCCGCGAAGCGCGACGAACAGCGCGCCCGACATTACCTTGCGCGAATCGACTTCGATCGACGAGATTGCAACGCCTTCGGCGCGCCCGCGCACGAAACGCGACGGCATCCGCTCGAGGACCGTCGTTAGAGCAACGCTAGCCATGTTTGGGCGCCGTCTTGGGCGCAGGATTCGTCGCGGGCAACGCGCCGATGTGCAGCATCGCTGCGCGTGCGATCGCCACGAACGCCGGCGCCGCGACGACGGAGCCGTAGTACGACCCGATCGGCCGTTCGACTTTGACGTAAATCACAAACCGCGGATGTTCGTAGGGAACCATGCCGATAAAAGACGCCGCATACGCGCCGGGTTCGTAAACACCGTCGCGCACGATTTCGGCCGTGCCGGTTTTGCCGGCGGTCGTGTAGCCCGGGATCTGCGCGCTGGGATCGCCGGTGCCGCCGGTCACGACAGCCCGTAAGAACGATCGCAACGTCGCGGCGGTCGTTTTCGAAAACGCGCGCCGTTCGATCTCGGGCTCGTATTGGTATACCTCGTTGCCATTTTGATCGAGGATCGCCTTGAGGATGCGCGGGCGCATCAGCATTCCGCCGTTGGCGATCGCAGAATAGAAACGCGCCATCGCCAGGGGCGTGACCGAGACGCCTTGGCCGAACGACATCGTCGCCAGGGACGAATCACTCCAGTCGGCGGGCGCCGGGACGATCCCCGGATTTTCACCCGGCAACCCCACCTGCGTCGGATCGCCGAAACCGACGTTGCGTTCCATTTGGTAAAACGTCCGCGCGCCGATCGCCATGCCGACTTCGGCCGCGCCGACGTTATGCGAATACTCGACGATTTGTTCGAGCGTCTCGGTGCTGCTCGCAATCGGCATGCCGTCCTCGGCATTGTGAATCACGTGACCCCCGACTTCGAGCGCGTCGCGCGCGGGGAACGTCGAACCCAACCCAACCTTGCGCGATTCAAGTGCCGCAGCCGCGGTAACCAATTTGAACGTCGATCCCGGTTCGTAGGCGTCCATCACCGCGCGATCGCGCCGCTGATCGTCGGTATACGACCAAAAACGATTGGGATCGAAGGTTGGCCAGTTCGCCATCGCCAGGACCTCACCGGTCGACGGGTCCATTACGATCGCGGTCCCGTTCGCCGCGTGAAAGGCTTTGACTTGGGCGTCGAGAGCTTGTTCGGTGACGAACTGCAGATACGAATCGATCGTCAGTTCGAGCGACATTCCCGGTTGGGGCGCCTTGATCGTCGTCTCGATGCCGAACGGAATCGGCCGGCCGAATTCGTCGGTTTCAATGGAAACTTTTCCCGACGTGCCTTTGAGCAAATGGTCGAACGAATACTCAGCGCCGTCCAACCCGGTCTCGTCGGTGCCGACGAAGCCCAGAATATTGGAGGCCATGTCGCCGACGCCGTCGACCCGCCGGCCGGTATCCTCTTCCTTGAGTTGGACGCCGGCCAAATCGAGCGCGTTGACGCGCACGGCTTGATCGTGCGGTACCTTGCGCGCGATCCAGACGAACCACAAACTCCTATCGTGCAATTCCGCAACCGTCTGGCGATCGAGCTTGCCGACGATCGCCCCGAGTTGCGCGGCGGTCTGATCGGGATCTTGCAGGTCGTGCGGAACCGCGTAGATGCTTTCGGACGGCAGCGAATGAACGAGCACGTTGCCGTCGCGATCCAGGATGCTGCCTCGCCGGCCGAAGACGTCGCGCGCTTCAGAACGCTGATCGAGAGCCTCTTTGGCGTAAAGCGGACCGTGAAGCATTTGTACGTCGTATAGCCGCCACGACAAATAGACTGCGACGACGAGCAGTCCGAAAAAAACGAATTTCGCGCGCATCGGTCTGACGCGCGCGAACGTGCGGTGCTGTGATTTCATGGAAGCCGGCCGATCGTCGCGCTACCTCAATAGGCTCGTCAAACGGGCCAGCAGCGCGATGTGCGGGCCGCTCGGCGTCGCGTTGGGAATGCCGACGATGGCGAATTGCTGGGGCGCCTTCATGCCTAGCGTTGCGGCGATTTTCGCGAGCCGTTCGTCGGAACTCAAAATTGCCAGCCGATCGTCCAAACGCGCCGTCTCTTCCTGCAACGCCGAGAGCTGTAAATCGGCCCGGTTGACCCCGTAGGCCAAGCCCGTGAGGTTGGAGGTGAGCATCACGTAGCCCAGCAGCAGCACCGACGCCGCAACGAGCACGAACGAGAATTGAAAGAGGCCGGCGTAGCGCGCGCGCGAGTGATGGGCGATCCGATCGCCGGTCGCGCGGCGCGCGCGACGCGGATTGCGAATGCGTTGGGCTTCCTGAAGTTGCCGAGCGGCTTGTGCCATCAGCTTGCTTTCCGTTGGGCAACGCGCAGTTTGGCGCTGCGCGCGCGGGGATTGGAAGCGTTTTCCGCGTCGTCGGCGACAAGAGGTTTGCGCGTGACGCGTTCGACACGCTCGTCGTCGCGAAAGGTGGTCTTAACGATACGATCCTCGAGCGAATGGAAACTGATTGCCGCAACGCGACCGCCGCCGCGCAGCCGCGCGATCGCCGACGACAAGCCGTCGCGTAACGCGTCGAGCTCGTCGTTAACGGCAATGCGCAACGCTTGAAAAATTTTGCTGGCCGGGTGTATGCGTTCGCGATGTCCCTTGCGGTGCACCATGCCCGAAATCAGCGATGCAAATTCGGTGGTCGTTTCGGGCAACGTTCCGGCGGCGCGGCGCGCGACGACCGCACGCGCGATGCGTCGAGCGGCGCGTTCTTCACCGTAGTGAAAGAAAATATCCGCGAGTTCGGCTTCGCTGGAGTGCGCCAGAACGTCGTAGGCGCTGCGCGGCGCATTGGGATTCATGCGCATGTCGAGCGGGGCGCGATATTGCAGCGAGAAGCCGCGTTCGCCTTCATCAAATTGCATGGACGATACTCCCAAATCGAAAAGCACGCCGTCGACTCGATCGATGCCGAGCGAATCCAAAGCGGGCTCCAGTTCCCGGAAGTTGGTATTGAGAAAGACAAAGGACGGCGACGCCATCGCTTGCGCGAGCGGCAGCGCCGACGGATCGGAATCCAATGCGATCAGCCGGCCGCGATCCAGGCGTTCCAAAATGCCGCGGCTGTGGCCACCCGCCCCAAAGGTCGCATCGACGTAGATCCCATCGGGCCGGATCGCCAGCAATTCCAGTACCGGTTGGAAGAGGACCGGGGTATGGCTCACAGCGGCACATCAATAGAAGCCGAGGTCGGCCATGAAATCGGCGACCTCGCCTTGGGGGGCGGCGTGTTGGGCGAGCCGCTCCTCGGCCCAGACTTCGACCCGGGTCAGAGCGCCGATCGATTCTCTCCCCC
>DATKGB010000133.1:0-4883 GCA_035544315.1 Verrucomicrobiia bacterium | reverse complement strand
GGGAAGAGAGAGAGAGGAAAAGAAGGAGAGGGAGCCCGGTCGCGACCAAGCAAGGGGTAATAGCGATCTTTTCGATCGGAATAGTCTGCCTTTCTAGACAAGACCCGGGCAGTCGGTAGAACATGGGACGACGCCGCTGCGGTGGCGAAGCGAAATAAGCAATGCGTCACAACGACCCGTTCGCTTGGAAACGGTTCCTGTTATCCGCGTTCAGCCTATTTTGGCTGATCTTATTGTGGGTCAGTCTGTTTCACGGCCCGGTGTACGGCCCGGCGGCCGTGTTTAAGCCGCTCGGCGACAGGAAGTCGTTGGTCGTTTCTGCGGATCCGGCGCTGGTTCGTGCGGGCGTTCGGCCGGGGGACGTTATCGACGCCGGCCGCCTTTCGTTCGTGGATCGCATGCATCTTTTAGAAGCCGCGAAAGGGACGCCGCTCAAATTGCCCGTCGTCGTCGGCGACCAGACGCGCGTTGTCGTCATCCCGGCCGAGAAACCGGCTTCCGTTGAAGCGGCGGTCCAGCGCTGGTTCGACGGTGTCACCTTGACATTTTCCCTACTGCTTGCCGGGTATTTGGGATATCGCAAGCCGGGAATCATGATTGCGGCCCTGATTCTGTTTATTGGGGGCGGAGGTGTCTCGTGGCCAGCCCTGGCCGTACCCTTAGCGGGCTTACCCGATCCTTTGTATTTTGCGGTCCTTTGGCCGATCAGTATTCTCGCGTCAATCTTTCCACCGCTTGTCTTGGCGTCGTTCGCCATCCGCCTCCCGGGCGACGAGTCGGTTGCCGAGAAGCGGGCGTCAATCCGCGTCGTCGACGGTCTCGTGCTCCTGGGCCTGGTATTGGATGCATTGCCGTATTCACGCCTGATTGGCAACGCATACGTTGCGGCGGCGGGGCTGATCGTGATCGCAGCCTGCGTTCTTTCGCTGCGGTACGCGCGGCCGAGCGATCGGGGACGCGTCGGGATCGTGTTTGCGGCGGTGATGATCGGTGGCGTGGGTTACGCGATTAGCATGATCATCGAAACGTACACGGGCGCGACCACAGCGTTTTTTGCCTATGCGACGCTGTCCGTCATCATCGTTCCTGTTTCGGTCGCCTACGCGATTCTGCGCCATCGCGTCTTTGACATCGGATTCGTTCTCAACCGTACGTTCGCATATGCCATCACATCGGCGCTAGTTCTCGTCGTGCTGGCCGCTCTTGAGCTCCTCGCGGAACGGTACGTGAATACCCTCACGCACGTCGAAGGAATCGCGCTCGAGTTTTCCATCGCCCTCGTCGTCATTGTTAGCGCTCGCATCATTCATCGCCGCATCGACCAGCTTGTCGATCGCGTTCTCTTCAGCACTCGCCACCAGCAAGAATCGGCGCTCAGGCGTTTTGCGACAACGGCGCAGTTTTATACCGCGGAGGAGCCGCTCATTCGCGACACGGTTGACGCGCTCGTTCGGTTTGGCCGGGTGAATGCGGCAGCCGTCTATCTGGCTAAAGGCGGTGACATGGAATGCGCCGCTTCGACATTTCCCTCCGCAGCAAATCGCATCGACGAAAACGACCCGGCCTACGTCGCGCTGCGCGCTCATCGCGAGGAAGTAGACACGAACGAATTCACGACGGCGTTTCCCGGCGCGCGCCTCTATGCCATGGTTTTAGCCGGCCGGCTCTCGGGCATTTTGGCAACCGACGAGCGCGAAAGCGGCGAAGACATGCCGCCAGATATCGACGATGCGATCCGGCGTATCTCCGCCGCGGTTACCATCGCACTCGCCGCAATCGAAACCGATCGCGTTCGACGCGAAAACACGACCTTACGTCAACGTTTGGGCGACATCCAAGCCGTTTAAGACCGACCCCGCTTGACGGCGATTCGTCCATAATATACATTTAGTACATTATGGCTATAGACTACAGCAATAGCGCTCCCGCAACGGAATTGCGCGAGCACGGAAGCGAGATCGTCAACCGCGTTGCCTATGGCGGCGAAGAAGTTGTATTGACCAGGCGCGGCAAACCGATCGCGGCCATCGTATCACTTGCCTCCCTTGAACTGCTACACAAACTCGAAGACGCGCACGACATAGCGGAAGCGGCAGCCGCCCGAAATGACGCGCGCAAACATGGCACAATCGCGTGGGAGGATGTAAAGGCTGAGCTGCGCGCTTGATGTATCGCATTGAACTGACACACGTCGCTCGCAAGGCGCTCCTCTCGATCCCAGCCCCCGACCAACAACGCGTCGCACGCGCAATAGACGGCCTGGCGCAGAACCCGCGACCACCGGGCGTGAAGAAGCTCTCGGGCGGCGCCGGCGAGTTCCGGCTCCGCGTCGGAGCGCACCGCGTGATCTACGAGGTTTTCGACGACGTGCTACGCGTGCTCGTGCTTGCAATCGGCCCGCGCAAGGACGTTTACCGGCGCCGCTAGGCGTTGCTAATAGCCGATCGCAGCGCCGGCTGCGCGGCGTCGGTCGGTGCCGCCGTAGCGTACGCCGGTGAGCGGATCGATGACGATTGCTTGCGCCGAGCCCCACGAAGGAATCAATGTGAGCGTATAGCCGTCGCTTTGGAGCGCCGCGATTTGCGCGTCGGTCAGCGCGCCCGGCTCGTATTGAATTTCGTCGGGTAACCATTGCATGTGAATGCGCGGCGCGTCGGCGGCCTGTTGTGCGTTCATGCCGTAGTCGAAGACGTTGAGCATGGTTTCCAGAACGACCGTGATGATCCGAGCGCCGCCCGGGCTGCCGGTCACCATCGCGAGCTTGCCGTCGCGCAGTACGATCGTCGGCGCCATCGACGACAGCGGCCGCTTCCGCGGAACGATGTCGTTGCGCATGCCTTGCACGAGGCCGTACATGTTGGGCGCGCCAGGCTTGGCGGTGAAGTCGTCCATCTCGTCGTTCAGAAAGAAGCCCGTGCCCGGTGCGATGACGCCCGAGCCGAACCAATCGTTGATCGTGTAGGTAACCGAGACCGCGTTCCCGTCCTTATCGACGATCGAGTAGTGGGTGGTGTCGTCGTTTTCATGCACGTCGATGTTGAGACCGGGTTTCACATCTTTGGACGGCGTGGCGCGCTTGGGGGCGATCGTCGCGCGCAGTTTGGCAATATAGGCCGGCGAGAGCAATTGCACCACCGGATCCTTCACGAATCGCGGATCTCCTAAGTCGGCATTCCGGTCGGCGTACGCGCGCCGCTCGGCTTCCACGATCTGATGAACGTCGTTCGTTGCGTGCCATGCGCTCAGTTTCACCGGCTCGATGATTTTCAAGATCTCGCACATCGTCACGCCGCCCGAACTCGGGGGCGGTGCGGCGATAATCTCGTAAGGGCCGATTTTGCAGTGCAGCGGCACGGACACATCGACGGTATAGCGTGCGAAATCGTCGAGCGACAGGATGCCGCCGCCGGCGTTGCTGGCGGTAACGATTGCGTGCGCGATCGGCCCGCGGTAGAAGGCGTTTGGGCCGCCGGCCGAAATTGCTTCAAGCGATCGCGCGAGATCGGGTTGCTTCCACACTTCGCCGGCCATCGGCGCGCGCCCGCCGGGAAAGCCGCTATAATCCTGCGGCGGCGAACCCGCATACGGGATCAAGTCGGCCGGCACGATGCGAAAACCGTCGCGCGCCAGATGCAGCGCGCCCGCAATCAGTTGCGGGCGCGACATCGTTCCGAAATCCGTGCGCGCGCGTTCAAACCCCATCACCGTGCCGGGAACGCCGATCGCCAGCCACCCTTTGCGCGAGCGTTCCGGGACGTCGTTGCCGTTGGCGTCCAAATACATATCGCGGGTCGCGCGCAGCGGCGCCTTCTCGCGAAAGTCGATGAAGCCTTCGCGCCCACCGTGCATGCGCACGACCATGAAGCCGCCGCCGCCGAGATTTCCACAACACGGATCGACAACCGCCAACGCGTAGCCGACTGCCACGGCCGCGTCGACCGCGTTCCCGCCGGCTTTCAAAACGTCAATGCCGACCTGCGACGCATAACGTTGCTCGGTCACTACCATCGCATGCCGCCCAGCAACCGGCCGAACGTCGCGCCACGTTGGCGCGGATGCCGCACCAATACTGTTCGTAAGAGTTCCGATTAGGGCGACGGCGGCCAAAAGAGATTTCACGACGATCCTCCGCAATGATAAATGTTTCCCAGACGTTCCAAGGCAAGTTCGAAGCGCTTTCCGATTTCGCCCGCACCCGCCTCCAGCTCGAGGAGCGTCGAGCGCAGTACCCCCCAAGTAGGGCGATGTTCGGCTCCTGCGGTGGCACGTTCGGCAACATCGAGCGATTGCGCATCGTTCCAATACAAGAACGCCGCAACCCGATCGGCTACTGCGTCTTCAAGACGTAGCGTTTCGAATGAGCCAAGAACCGTTTCTATGCTCGCGTATTCTGTGATCGGGCGCTGGTCGACCCACGGTGTGTCGGCAACGATATCGATCGGAAACGGCGACGTTGGATTCAGATAGGACCGGCCGCGCAACGCAAAGCCTATTGGCTCCAGCGCTGCGGCGATACGTCGATGATTGATTCCGCTTACGATAGCGAGATCGATATCGTTTGACGTATAAACGTGCGGCACGTGAGCCGTAATAGCGCTACCGCCAACGACCACCGCGCGGACTCCGTTCGAGCGAAGGCTTTCGGAGACCACGGCAGCGACCTCGTTGAGGGACCTTCCATCGAGATTCATAGTGGCTTTCCAATCGCACGGGGCCTCCCGCGCACTTTGGACCACAGTCCGGCGTAGCGCGGGGACTCGCCTAACCGCAAGAGGAGCGCATAGAGCTCGTCCTTAGCCCGGTAGCGCGGTTCGAGTCGAACGACTCGAGTGTTCCCCAATCGCTTTGTCGCCACGACTCCGGATCGCTCAAGCGAAGAAAGC
>DATKGB010000132.1:0-2092 GCA_035544315.1 Verrucomicrobiia bacterium | reverse complement strand
GGGGGGCCCTCGAAAACTCTTGCAGGGTTTGACCGACGCAGATCCCGCGGAGGTAGCCAAGTTCGAGCTCGAAGCGGACGGCGCGGCATTGCATTGGGAATCGCTCGATGTCGATCACTACATTCCCGCATTGATGGACGGTTATTTCGGAAACGATCGCTGGATGAGCGAACTCGGAAAACGCGGCGGCGCGTCGCGCTCCGAAGCCAAACAATCTGCAGCCCGCAAGAACGGTCGAAAAGGCGGCCGCCCAAAAATTCTACGAAGGGCCTAACTCCAACCACGCTTGTTGCCACCGACGCAGGACTCACCTTCCGCACGGCAGGTGCCTTTTGGGAACCGCCGTACCTATCGGGTGTTTTGAGCAGACGACGTGTCGTCGTCACCGGCCTCGGCGCGGTGACGCCTTTGGGAAATA
This sequence comes from Verrucomicrobiia bacterium, assembly GCA_035544315.1. GTDB lineage: Bacteria > Vulcanimicrobiota > Vulcanimicrobiia > Vulcanimicrobiales > Vulcanimicrobiaceae > JALYSX01. Next base: position 1,674 of record DATKGB010000132.1, on the reverse strand, counting down.
CGCGGGACGAATTCTGGCGCCGTTTGGTAGCCGGCGAATCCGGCGTTGGCCCGATTACGGCCTATGATGCTAGCGGCTTCACGACGCGCATCGCTGCCGAAGTCAAAGACTTCGCGCCCGAAGGCAGACTCGGGAAAAAAGATGCGCGCCGGTTGGATCGTTTTACGCAATTTGCGGTCGTCGCATCGATCGAAGCGATCGAAGACGCCAAACTGCCCGACGATGACGAGTTCAGCTCGCAAGTCGGTGCGGTCATCGGCACGGGCATCGGCGGCATCAACACGTTTTGGCAGCAGTCGATCAAAGCCAACGAACAAGGTACCTGGGCTAGGACGTCGCCCTTCTTTATTCCGATGTTGATGTCCAACGCTGCGCCGGCGCACGTCTCGATGCGCTACGGCTTCCGCGGGCCGGTCTTTGCCGTCGCCAGCGCGTGCGCATCGGCCAACGATGCGATCGTGGCCGCCTACAACTACGTCGCCAACGGCGATGCGCTTGCGATGATCACCGGCGGCGCCGAAGCGACGATCGCTCCGCTGGCCATGGGCGGTTTTTGCACGATGCGTGCGATGTCGACGCGCAACGACGAGCCGACGCGCGCCAGCCGTCCGTTCGATAAAGAGCGCGACGGATTTGTGTTGGGCGAGGGCGCGGGAATCTTGCTCCTTGAGGAATACGAATTCGCCAAGGCGCGCGGCGCGAAGATCTATGCCGAAGTACTCGGATACGGACAATCGGCCGACGCTTACGATTTGGTCGCGCCCGACCCGCAAGGCGGCGGCGTCATGCTGGCGCTGCGGCGCGCGTGTAAGTCCGCGCGCATCGAACCATCGAGCGTGAGTTACATCAACGCGCACGGAACCTCGACGCCGCTGGGCGACGTGGCCGAATCCCAAGCGATCGAACGCGTCTTCGGTTCCGACGTTGCGGTGAGTTCGACCAAGTCGATGCACGGACACGCGCTTGGCGCTGCCGGCGGCATCGAAGGCGTCGCCACGGTATTGAGCGTGGCCAACGATACGATGCCTCCGACCATCAACTACGAGTTTCCAGATCCGGAATGCACGCTGGATTACGTTCCCAACATCGCGCGTAAAGCGCCCGTGAACGTCGCACTCTCCAACTCCTTCGGGTTTGGAGGCCACAACAGCGTGATCGTCTTCAGCAAACTGCGCGACGCATAACGTGAGCGGCGAGGCGCGGCGCCGCCGATTGCGCGCGCTGGTGCGGCGTGCGGGCATTTCCGCGACGCAAGCGGGCGATCTCGCGATCGTCGAGCGGGCGTTCGTTCACGACAGTCACGCTCGCGAACGCAACGGCGCATCCAACGAACGGCTGGAGTTCTTGGGCGATTCGGTCTTGGGCTTTCTGGCCGCCGCCTGGCTCTACGAAACGTTCCCCGACGACGACGAAGGCCTGTTGACCGTGCGCAAGGCGCGCATCGTCAACGACGCCGAGTTGGCACGCACCGCACGCCGTCTACGTTTTGCCGAAGTCTTGGAGCTGGGGACCGGCATGCGCAACGCCGGCGGGGAGGATAATCCGACGATTTTGGCCGGCGCCTTCGAGGCGTTCGTGGCCGCCCTGGCCATCTCGTACGGCCTAGAGACGGCACGGCTCTTCGTCGAAACCCAGCACATCGTGCCGCTGGATCACCGCGCGGCCGGCCTGCCC
>DATKGB010000131.1:0-11146 GCA_035544315.1 Verrucomicrobiia bacterium | reverse complement strand
GGGGGGCCGGCGCGACGATGTGGCCGGCTAGCGGCACGTCCAGGCGCGCGAACTCGGCTTCGATGCGTTCGGCTTCGCCACGCCGCGACATTGCGCTGGGCCGCGCGATCAGCGCGCCGTCTTCAAAGACCACCGCCGAATCGGCGACGGCAGCTTCGTACGGATCGTCGCCGGCAGGCTCCAGCACGATCGCCTGCACGCCGCAATATTCCAGCGTCTTGACCAAAATCGCGTGCTGTTCGAGCGCTCGAGCGTAAATCGCGCCGGGTTCGCCGGGCATCGTCCCCGCGTTTTCAATCGCGGAAGGCGGACGCACCAGGGCGGCGATACGAAGGAGGCCGGCAGGCCGAGCGACCAGGCGCGGTCCGAAAGTTGCTATATGCTTCATGCTCACGTGTTGTCGATATCGAACGATGGGATGGGGAGCGTCACAGGTTCGACGCCGGAGCCCGGACCACTTTGAGCGGCCTGCACCGGCACCGGAACGGCGACGAAACTCGCCGAGTCGGAGGTAGGCGTGAAAAAGTCGGCCATATCGGTTGCTAGCAAGTCGTTAAGACTCAAGGCCGACAAGCCGAGCAGCTCTTCTTCGGTCTTGAGAACGCTAACGGTCGATAGGTGGCGATGCCCGACGTAGCCGCGCCTGGCGTACGGGCTGACCACGATCGCGCGCCCGCGGTCCAGGATGAAGATCGCCATCGACGGCCACTGCTGGACGTGGGTGAGGTAATCCACGATGCTCCCCAGGGCCCGATCGCCATCGGCTGCGTCCGCCGGCCCGTTGTCGCCTGCGGGCAGCCAGATCGACGTGAATTCCGGCACCGTGTCGGTCCCAACCAGCACGGCGAAATCGCGCCCGAACTCCGCGGCCCGGTCCGCATTGCGGAAGCGCGGGTTCGAGCCCGGATAATGCAGGTCCAGATGATCGGCCAAGGCAGCCAGTGCCGGAACGTCCAGCCCAACATCCGTCAGGGCGCCGTAGTCGCGATAACTTTTCGCCGCTTGCGCCAGACTATTGAAAATGTACCCGGCGCGCGGATAACTTTCCAGCCCGTGGGAGTGCGTCTCCAACTCGTATGCCGTGGCGATGCCGCCCAGCGCGAACTGCATGGCGTCATCGGGCCGTAGCGCGTCGGGTGATAGGTTGCCGGCGGTTGCAAAAGCATTCGCCAGTGCTTGCAGGTTGGGCATCGCGCTTTGGGCGGCGGCAGCATCGAGCGGCGTCCCATCGGCCAGGATGAAGACGACGTGTTTGATGACATTCGAGTGACGGCCCGAACGAATCGGCGGCACCAACGCGTCGTCCTTGCCAAACGTCGCGACGCGATTGTAGCGCAGCGCCGCAAGCGTCACCGGACCGGGATTGAGATGACGCAGATCGATACGCTGCAGGGTCGCACCACCGACTTGCACCGTACCTTTCGCGTTAGCAACGAACAGGTAACGCCCGTCGGGCGAGAGCGCGAGCGCGCTGGGATACCAGCCGGTCGGAACCAATCCCAACCGGCGCAACCTCAGCGGATTGCTGCTATCGACGATCGCGACCGCGTTGACACCGGCCAGCGCGACGTAGATGCGCTTTCCGTCGGTGCTGCCGACGATCGCGTCGGGCTGCGTGCCGTAGGGCCAGCCGGTATAGAGCTGCATCGAGATACCGCCGATCGGGCGCGGCGTTCCGGTCAATCCCACGACCTCGATGCGGTCGATGTCGGTCATGCAAACGAATGCGTAGCGCGCGTCGAGCGAAAGTGCCAGCGCGCTAGGGTGAGCTCCGCCGATGGTCGCGGTTCCGTCGGGAAGTGGATCCAAGCGCACGACCGACGCGCTTCCCGGATCGCCGTCGATATCGCCGTCGCTTTGCGTGGTCAGGGCGTCCAAAGATGACGAACGGTCGGGATCGCCCGAAACTGCAACACCCTCGTTGGTAACGTAGAGATGGCCGGCGACCGCCGCCAGGCCGGATGGCGCCAGTCCGACCAGCGTGTCGCTCATCACCCGACGCTGTACGATGTCGATCGAACTGACGGTGCCGGCGCGATGCGCGAGGTAGGCCGTGCGGCCATCGGTCGACAGCGTGATTTGGGAACCGTCCGACGTGGACATCGGTAACGGATCGCCGTCTTGCAACAGCCGCCCGTCGTCGCCAAGATCGAGGACGTGCAGCACGCTGGAGGAACCGCCGGCAACGAGCACGAGCGTCTTCGAAGCGTCACTAGAATCGCGCACCGCGACGATGCCGCGCGCGAATCCGTCGTCCCCGTCGGTATAGGTACTCACCACGCGCATCGTCGCAACGTCGACAACGGCCACGCTCTGGGCGTTGCTGACGACGGCGTATTTCCCATCGGGCGACAATGCAATGCCGCCCGCGTCGGCGCCGACGATCGCGCTGATCCCGATCGGCGCGACGATCCGCCCGTTGGGCAAGATCGCGTCGAACGGGTTGCTGGCTTTGGTAACTCCGGTCGGGCGGTAGCCCGCCGGCGCGCCATAGATCGTCGGCCGCACCGGCGCGGCACCGAGCAGAACGGCGACCAAAGCCGCCGCAAGAATTTGTCCCAGGGTCACGCCGTTAGGCTACGGTCGGAGGGGGCCAGCGCCCTGCCTAACCGAGCGACGCCTTCGCGGCCGACCTCCTTGGAGATGTGGCCGAACGAAAGCCGCAGCGCCGGCGGTCCGACGCGGGTCGGGTAGAACGGCTCGGCCGGCATCACGAGTACGCCCTCGCGCGCGCACGCGTCAAATGCGGCTTGCGTCGAAATGCGCGAAGGGAGCGGCATCCAAACGTTGACGCCGGCCGCGGGCGCGACGACGTCGGCCCATGGCACGTGTTCGGTCAGCGCGTCGATAAAGTTGTCGCGACGGTCGCGATAGAGCGCGCGCGCCAAACGCAGATGCCGCGGATAGGCCGGTGAATCCATGAAGCGCCACAACGAGCGTTGGATCAGCGTCGACGTGAATACGTCGGCGCGTACTTTAGCGATCTCGAGCGCGTCGGCCAGGCCGCCTTTGCAGAACAGATAGCCGATGCGCAACGCCGGGAAGATCGACTTCGAGAGGCTCTCCATGACGATCACGCGGCCGTCGGTGTCGAACGAAGCCAGGGGCGCGGGGGCGGTCGCATCGTAGGTCAACTGCCAGCCGGTTTGATCTTCAAGAACGACCGCGTCGTAGCGACGTGCCAACGCGACGATCTGTTTGGCGCGGCGCTGGGGCAGAACCGCGCCGGTCGGGTTCTGCGCGATCGGGTTGACGTAGAGCAAACGCGGACGGTACTCGGCCAAGACGCGCTCCACGTCGTCGGGGCGCACGCCGTCGGCGTCGTTGCGCACTTCGACGTAGGTCACGCCGCGCGCGTCGAACACGCCCAGGGTTCCCGAATAGGTCGGCGATTCGGCTGCGACGACGCTGCGCGGTTCGAGCAGCACGGTTGCGACCAAGTCGGCGGCTTGTTGGGCCCCCGAACAAACGATCACGTCTTTGGCCGCAGCGTCGCAGCCGCGCGAGCGCAGGAGACCGGCGAGCAACTCGCAGAGCTGCGGGTCGCCGGTCGACGAGCGATACTGCATCGCTTCGGGCGGATCGTCGAGTAGCGTCCGCTGAAACGCTCGGCCGAAATCGTGCAACGGAAACGTCTCGGGGGCCGGGTGTCCGGTCGCCAGCGAGATCGAACCCGCAACGGAGGCACGGGTCAACTGTTCCATCACGCCTTCTAGACGCTGCGCGCGCGCGAAGCGGCCGACATCGGGTTCCCAGCGTCGCGCGAACGGTTCTTCCCGCTCCGGCGTGATCGCCACGAACGTGCCTTTGCCAACGCGCGCGATCACGCGCCCGCGCGCGGCCAGCAACTCGTAGGCTTGGGAAACGGTCACTAGGGCGCAGCCCAACGACGAGGCCAATGTCCGCATCGCGGGCAACCGCCCGCCCGGCTGCAATTTTCCGCTTTCAATCGCCTCGACGAGTTGATCGGCCAGCGCAACGTAAAGAGGTCGTCGATCGCTGGATTCGAGGGCGAGGTAATCCAGGGGCGCGGCCGCGGGTCCCGGCTTACTTTGTGTCGAGCCGATAACCAATGCCGCGCACGCTCGCGATTTCCATCGGCGCATCGAGCTCGCCCAGTTTCTTGCGTAGCGCGGCGACGTGCACGTCGACCACACGCGTAGGCACGCTCGAAGTATCGCCCCAGACATCTTCCAATATCTGCGCACGCGTTAGCAATCGGCCTTCGGCGTTAGCCAAGAACCACAACAACCGGAATTCGAGCGCGGTAAGCGACGACGTGCTGCCGTTGTTGACGATCGTGTGAAAGTCGCGGTTGAGCTGCGCGCTGCCGACTTGCAGGATACTGTCCGACTCGGGTTTGGCTCCGTACCTCTCGCGACGGCGCAAGAATGACGCTACGCGCGCAACCAGCTCGTTGCCCGAGAACGGTTTGGTGATGTAGTCATCGGCTCCCAGGCCCAATCCGAGCAGAACGTCCTGTTCGCGCGAATGACCGCTCACCATCAGGATAAACGCCGTGTTGGAGTTGGAGATCGACGTGCAAACGTCCAGGCCGGAGATATCGGGTAGCCCGACGTCGAGTAATATAACGTCGGGCTCGTACGTATCGGCAAGCTCCAGCGCCTCGATGCCGCTGCCGGTCAGCTTGACATCGTAGCCGGCGCGCTCGAGTACGGTGCGCTCGAGACGGGCGACGTCGTCGTCATCCTCGACCACCAAGATCCTTGCCAACACCATGCAATTCCCCTCCTGCGTCCTCTCCCTCGCCTTTTACCAGCATCCGCCGGGCTACGCCTTCGTCGACCGCGGCCGCCGAGACGGCTTTGGCGACGGCGGCGACCACCCGCGGATCGAAAACGCTTGGGATAATATATTCGGCACTACGCTCGTCATCCGTTACGAGGCCCGCAATCGCGCGCGCGGCCGCGAGCTTCATCTTCTCGGTAATTCGGCTGGCACGCACGTCGAGCGCACCCCGGAAGATACCCGGGAAGGCCAGTAAGTTGTTGATCTGGTTGGGGAAGTCCGAGCGGCCGGTGGCGATGACCGAGACGTAGGGCGCCGCGGCATCGGGCATGACCTCCGGGGTCGGGTTAGCCATTGCAAACACGATCGGATCGCGGGCCATTTTCTTGATATCTTCGGGCTGCAAGATCCCCGGCGCGGAGACCCCGATAAACACGTCGGCACCCGCGAGAACTTCCGACAAGGTACCGCGGCGGTTCTCGCGATTGGTGTTCTCGGCCAGCCAGCGCCAATGGACGTTTTCGTAACGATCGGTTCGATTCAGCGCGCCGGACCGATCGACCGGAACGACGTCGCGCACGCCCGCGTTCAGGAGCATCTTGATGGTCGCCGTGCCCGCAGCACCCGAGCCCGATACGACCACTTGCATATCTTCCAATCGTTTGTTCACGACGTGTACCGCATTGATCAATGCCGCCAGGATGACCACCGCAGTGCCATGCTGGTCGTCGTGCATGACCGGAATGTCGAGCCGTTCGATCAAACGCTGCTCGATTTCAAAACAACGCGGGGCCGAAATATCTTCGAGGTTGATGCCGCCGAAAACGGGTGCGATGTGTGCGACGGTATCGACGATCTCGTCGACGTCCTGGGTATCCAAACAAATTGGAAACGCATCGATATCGGCGAACTGCTTGAACAGCATCGACTTGCCTTCCATCACCGGAAGCGCGCCCAGCGGGCCGATATCGCCCAATCCCAGCACCGCGCTGCCGTCGGTGACGATCGCCACGGTGTTGCGCTTGATCGTCAGCGAAAACGCCTTGTGCGGATCGGCCGCAATCGCCATCGAGACGCGAGCGACGCCCGGCGTATAGACCGTCGACAGATCCTGGCGCGTCTTGACCGGAAACTTGGGCTCGATGCGAATCTTCCCGCCGAGGTGCGCTAGAAACGTCGAATCGGAGATGCTCAGGACGTGCACGCCGTCCAAGGCCTCGACGCTAAGCCGCACTTCGTTGCCGAACACCTCGCTCGAGACGTTCACGGTCACGTCGCGAACGACGTGAGCCTTGTTGATCGAGCGCATGTCGACGGCCGCGATCACACCGCCGGCATCGCCGATAGCGTTGGCCAGTTGCGAAAAGGAACCGGTGGTGTTCGGCGTTTCGACGCGCATGATGAGCGTGAAACCGATGGATACCGTGGGCAACGCGATCTCCTTTGTCTACAATCTATATTCCGCTGACCTGCATTTGCGCGACCCGGAACGACGGCGCGACGATGGAGGCGTCAAAATGCAGGTCGCCGGCAGCCGCATCGATGCCGGCCAACATGTCGGGCAACGATGCCGCGATGGTGAATTCTTCGATAGGTCCGACGAGTTCGCCGCCTTCGATGCAGAAACCGCGTGCGCCCCGGCTGAACGTACCGGTCGCATGCTCGGTGGCAAAACCGATCGTATCGAGGACCAACACGCCGCGGCCGGTCGAAGCGATCAAATCGTCGAGCGAGCCCGAACCGGGCTCGAGGTAGAAATTGTTCGGGCCGATTCCGCTTCCCGACGCGTTGCCCGTTGTAGCCGCACCCAGCCTGCGCGCGTAGTAGGTATCGTAGAGAAAGGTCCGCAAGATGCCGCGTTCTACGACCACGGTCCGTCGCGTCGCAACCCCCTCGGAGTCAAACGGCGAACTTCCCAACCTTCCCGCCGATCGACCGTCGTCGACGATCGTCACCGCGTCGCTGCCGATGCGCTCGTCCAAACGGCCCGACAGCCAAGAGTTTCCAACGGCCACGTTGGCGGCGCTCACAGCCGAGAAGACATCGGATAGGACCGCTGCGGCGACATCGCGTTCGAAGATCACCGGTACGCGCATCGTCGCAGGTCTGCCCGCACCGAACATTTCGACCGTGCGGCGGGCGGCCATTCGCGCGACCGACGCGTTGCTCTCCAACTCGTCGAGCCTGCGTGCCGCCGTGCCGTAGTGCGCGGTTCGTTTGTGCTCGCCGTCGGACGCGACCGGACTGGCCGAACGGCTCGCGCGGGTCGTCGAATATACCCCCGAAAAACCGTTGGAGTTCGCCAGCGCGTGCGTCGAGACGCCCCCGGCATAATGCGAACCATTGCTGTTGTCGATCCGCGCGTCGCTCGCGCGAAGTTCGCGTTCCATCTCCAGAACGTCGTCGATGCCTGCGGCATCGTCGCGAGCGGCGATCGCATCATCGAAGAGGCCAAGGTCCGGGATGCTGTCGGCGGTTTGGTCGGGCAACCCGGCATGCGGATCGGCTCCGACCACGGCGGCTTGCGCGACCGCTCGAGCGATCGCGCCGCGCAAGGAATCGTGCGAAAAATCCGCGGTCGACAGCGCCGCCTTACGTCCGCCCTCGACGAAAACGCGCAGCGAGAGCGACTTGCCGATCGACCGTTCGAGCTTGGTGACGGTGGTCTGCCGGGCTTCCACGGAAAAGCGCGAACCCAACGACGCGACCGCTTCGGCGGCCACGGCTCCCTGCTTCATCGCGATCGCGACGGCCTCGCGCGCCGCGTTTATCGCTTCATCGTCACGCATCCCGCGTGCCCCCGACCGTAATCGCCGAAATCTTGATCGTCGGCATGCCTACCCCCACCGGTACGTTCTGACCGCCCTTGCCACACGTGTAGTGACGTGGCGCGAACCGCGAGTCGTTTCCGACGGCGACGACGTTGGTCATCGCTTCGGGGCCGTTGCCGACGATGGTCGCATGTTTGATCGGCGCGACGATCTTGCCGTTTTCGACGAGATACCCTTCGGAGACCATGAACACGAAATCGCCCTTGCTGATCTCGACCTGTCCGCCTCCGAACGATTTGGCATAGATGCCGCGCTTGGTCGACGCCAGGATCTCGTCGACGCTCGACGCGCCGTCCGGCATGTAAGTGTTGCACATGCGCGGCTGCGGCATCGACCGAAACGATTGCCGCCGTCCGCTGCCCGTCGGCCCGACCCCCATCAGGCGCGCGTTGAGACGATCCTGCATGTAACCGCGCAGAACGCCGTTCTCGACGAGGACCTTGTGTTGGCCGGCGACCCCCTCATCGTCGACACCGATACTGCCGCGCTCTTCGGCAAGATTGCCGTCGTCGTAGATCGTGACCAGCTCGCTGGCGACGCGCTGGCCAACCCGACCGCTATACAGCGAAACCCCGCGCCGGTTAAAGTCGCTTTCCAATCCGTGGCCGAGCGCTTCGTGCAAAAGTACGCCGCCGCTGCCCGCACCGACGATCATCTCCATCTCGCCAGCCGGCGCGGCGATCGCTTCGACGTTGACGATCGATACGCGTGCGGCTTCGCACGCGATCGATTCGGGAGTCCTGACGTCGTCGAAAAACGAGATCGAGATGCGCCCGCCGTCGGCGCAGTAGCCGGCCCCGCGTTCGCCATTACCGACGGTTATGACTTGGGCTCCCAGCGTGACCAACGGCCGGCGATCGTAAACCAAGGCGCCGTCGCTGCCGGCAATCCATACTTCTTGCAGTTCGTCGGTGACGTGCGCGTTCACGGCAACCACCCGCGGATCGAAGGCGCGCGCGGCGACGTCGACCCGCTCGATCAGCGCGACGTAGCGAGCGACATCGGCGCGGTTGGTTTGCGATTTCCGATACGGCGCGTTGACCGCGACCTCGCCGACGCGAATCGTTCGAGCCGATCGGGCCGGACCGTTGCGCGCGATGTGCGCGGCGGTGTCGGCGGCCTCCATCAGTGCTTGCGTCGAGAGATCGTCCGAGAACGCATACCCGGCCGCTTCTCCGACCACGACGCGAATGCCGACACCTTGCGTGACCGACAGTCCACTCTCGTGCACGCGCCCGTCTTGAAAACGGTAAGCTAGTGCATCGCGCCGTTCGGCGAATACGTCGGCATAATCCCCGCCGTTGCGCAGCGCGCGCGAGAGCAGTTGCGAAAAAAGATCGATATCGATCATGCTGAGAAGTACGGGCTCATAACGTCGCCAAGCGATCGACGGCCCGCACGATCGCCGCGTCGGCGTCGTCGGGCGCCCCGTCGATCAGGAACGCGAAAACAACGCGTCCGTGGTGATAGGTATTCACGTATCCCGCCAATGCGCCGACGCCGTACAGATGTCCGCTCTTGGCACGAACGCGCCCTAGCGCGGTGGTAAAGTCGTACTCCTTGAGGGTCCCTTGCCGGCCGCCTTGCGGCAGCAGCCCGTATAACGCCGAACCGAGATCACCGATTTGGGCATCGGACAGGATCGTGGCCAACGTAATGGCCGCGACCCGGTCGGCGTGGGCCAATCCGCTGCCGTCAACGAGGTGGAGTCCGGGCGTCGGGATGCGTTGCCGGCTCAAGAACGTGCGTTCGATCTGCAAGCCGCTCGCGTCGTCGCCCGCAGCGGCCACAAGGGCGCCCATCGTGCGCAAGAACTGTTCGGCGTAGTGATTGTCCGAGACGTACAGCATCCGTGCGACCAGGTCGCCCAACGGCTGCGAGCGGTGGTCCCACAGGATGGCCGCGTCTAGCGGTGTCGCGCCGATGCGTACGCGCGCGCCCAAGGCGACGTGCGCCTGCGCGAACATGCGCTCGAGGACCGCGCCCGCATAACGCGCGATGCCGTGCACCGGTACCCAGAATTTTTCCTCGACGCCGGCTGGAATCTCACCCGAAACGACAAACTCGTTGGGGGTTCCGGTCGCTGCGACGATCACGTCGTCGCCCTGCGTCGATGCAAGCACTTGGCCCGAAAACCGCACCGCCGCGCTGGCCGGCGTAAACGCGACCGCAGCCGGTTGCCCGGCCGCCGTCCCGATCACGTGAAACTCGACCGTATCCTCATCCAGCGAGATGCCGCTGGTCGGAGCTTCGAAATCTTCGTTGGCATCGTCGGCGTTCCACAACACGTTGATCTCGGGGTCCTTGATGATGGTCGCATCGACTACGATGCCGCCGTCGATGCGTCGCAGACCGTCCGTCGCCAAATGCGCGACCCCCGCGCGCAGATCGGGACTACGCAGCGACGGATCGCCCGATCCCGCCAGCCACAGGTCGCCGTGCAACGCGCCGTCTGAGTCGACCGTCCGCTCCGCGAGCATGTCGGTGTGGTAGCGAAAATGCGAGCCGAGTTCGGCCAGCGCCGCCGACGCAACGATCAGTTTTTGCGTCGATGCCGGCGTTACGGCATCCGCGGCGCGATTGGCATAGAGGGCGCGGCCGTCGGCCGATAGGACTGCCAGACTCCAGCCGCTCGCACGCCCGAGCGCCGGCGCAAACGCAACGTCGAGGGTCGTCCGTAGATGCGCGCGCTGTGCGGCCGTCCACGCCGGGGCGGCCCTAAGACGCGCGCCGAGAACCGGCGCGGGATTCGACGGCAAGCGCGGCGCGGACGGCCCTCGACATTCGAACAGCGCCGCTGCGACGCTCAACGCCAGCAGCGGCACCAGCACGAATGCGATAAAGCGCCGTCTACGGCCGCGCGAGCGTCTCGAGTTTCTCCCGGAACTTCTGTTGTTCTTCACGAATCGAATCGACGTCGTCGCGTAAGCCGGCGACTTGAACCGGAGTAGCTTGCGCTTCGCGAATCCGAACGATCGCTTCCATCGCGTCGCGACGGATGCGCGCGTCGAAGGCTTGTGTTGTCAAGCGATCGAGCGAGCCGAGATGGCGCGCGTCGCCCAGCGCTTCGACGGCCGCGACGGCCGCCAACTGCACTTGAAACATCGGATCGTCGAGCAGTTCGTCGAGCACCTCCACGACGCGAACGCGCTCGCTCTGCAGCAGGGCCCCAATCCGCCCCAGTGCGGCGATCGCAGCGCGTCGCAGGAGTTCGTCCTTTCCAAGTGCCGCCGCGGCAAGCACCGGATCGATCGCGCGCGCATCGCCTAGTTCGGCCAGGCCACGCACCGCACCGGATTCTACGCAACCGTTCCAGCTCAGGGCGCCGGCCGCGGCGACCAGCACGTCGAACGCGCGTGGATCGCGGGTACGTCCCAATGCGTGCAGCGCCGACGTGCGCACGAAGTACGACACGTCGCCTTGCGCCGTCAAAATAAGCGCGGATGCCACCGCGGGATCGCGGAAGTTGCCCAACGCGACGGCGGCACCGCGCCGCACTTTGGGATGGGCGTGCGCCAACGCCCGGATGAGAATCGTCGCGGCCCACGGCGCCCGCGTGCGCCCCC